>NZ_JBSHLH010000026.1:0-49577 GCF_053644255.1 Sphingobacterium sp. NPDC055431 | reverse complement strand
TAACATAACTTATTTATAAAATAAACGAAACATAATATTTTAATATTTTCAAATTACTTTCATTATTCCATGATATTCAAAACATATTTAGCTATTTTTTATAATTATTTACAATTATTAGGGCAAAATATAACTATCATGGCAATTCCAAATAGAATCTGAAATAATCATTATAAGAATAATTATTTCAATTCATATACTATTTAGTTGCAGTATGATTTATTTGATTTCATTTAGCCTTAATAATTGAAAAAACAGCCTTTAGAGACTATAAACACATGTTTTCAATTGAAAACACAGAAGAATAATCAGAAAAATAGGATTGAACTGACGGTCAAGTTAAATGACAAAACCGTGATAATTGCAGAGCAATATCAAGGAGAGAAATGGAAAACAGGAAAGGGGATTGTAACTATTTTGACTCCGGTGCGTCTATTTCGGTAATGATATAGACATCTTCTTGGTCTTTCTTCATTTTGTATTTTTCGCGGGCGATACGTTGAATCTCACTTTGGTTATATTGCACATCTTTGATGGATTGAGATATGCTTTCAATTTCATTCGTGTAATACTCTTTCTCCTGCTCCAATTTGGTTTTCTCAGTTTGAAAATTGTACTGGGTAGTAATATCGTAACGATCGAAAAAACACATCCAGACTAAGAATGCAACTCCTGCGATAAGATATTGATTACGGATAGTATTAATGAAACGTTCCATAGGCTAGACCAAAGCAATTAAAATTCGGTTAAAGATAACTATTTTAAGATGAACTATACAAGTATAGAAACAGCATATTGGAATAATTAAATTAACCATTGTGGAAAAATAAATATTTTAACAACCTAAGGACCCTTAGAAGCCATAAACTGATCTGTTAAAACAGAAGCCATAAAAAAAGGGAACCCAAAGGTCCCCTTTTCCCTGACTAGAAAGTCAATTATTTTTTCGGAGCGTATTTAAAATCTTTTCCGATGAATTTTGCGTTCTCGCCCAATTCTTCTTCGATACGCAACAATTGATTGTATTTAGCGATCCGGTCTGAACGAGAGATTGATCCAGTTTTGATCTGACCACAGTTTAGAGCTACCGCAAGGTCAGCAATGGTAGTATCTTCGGTTTCACCTGAACGGTGAGACATTACTGAAGTATATCCATTGGTTTGAGCCAAATGAACAGCGTTGATAGTCTCTGTCAAAGAACCGATCTGGTTAACTTTAACCAAGATGGAGTTACCAATTCCTTTATCGATACCCTCTTGAAGACGTTTTGTATTTGTAACAAACAAATCGTCACCAACTAATTGTACATGGTCACCGATTTTCTCTGTCAATAATTTCCAGCCTTTCCAATCATCTTCTGCCATACCGTCCTCAATAGAGATAATAGGGTATTTTGCAGTCAATTCAGCTAGGTAATCTACCTGCTCTTCGATACTGCGAACCGCTCCACCTTTACCTTCGAACTTAGCGTAATCATATTTACCTTTTACGAAGAACTCAGTAGAAGCACAGTCAAGCGCAAGACAGATTTCTTTTCCTGGTTTGTAGCCAGCTTTTTTAATTGCTTCCAAAATAGTTTCGATAGCATCTTCAGTACCTTCAAAAGTTGGAGCAAACCCACCTTCATCACCTACAGCAGTAGATAAGTTACGGTCGTGAAGAATTTTCTTAAGGCTATGGAAAACCTCAGCACCCCAACGTAGAGCTTCCGAGAAAGACTCAGCGCCTACTGGCATGATCATGAACTCTTGGAAAGCGATAGGCGCATCAGAGTGAGCACCACCGTTTACAATGTTCATCATTGGAAGAGGAAGAGTATTGGCATTTACTCCACCGATATAACGATATAGAGGCTGACGGCTTTCTTGAGCTGCAGCTTTAGCAACCGCTAAAGAAACACCTAAGATAGCGTTAGCACCTAATTTACCTTTGTTTTCAGAACCATCTAAATCGATCATCAATTTATCGATTGCATTTTGTTCAAATACGTCAACACCTTCTAAAGCTTTTGCAATCTTTGTATTTACGTTTTCAACAGCTTTCAAAACACCTTTTCCTAAGTATTTCTTTTTATCACCGTCGCGTAATTCTACCGCTTCGTGTGCACCTGTAGAAGCTCCTGAAGGAACTGCTGCACGGCCAACAAAACCGTTTTGCGTTGTTACATCAACTTCTATCGTAGGATTTCCGCGCGAATCTAAAATCTGGCGCGCATGTACGTCAATTATCAAGCTCATTTTATGTGTGGTTTATTTAAATATCTTACTTCGTTAGCTACCTTACTTAGTGTATCTAAGACACTAATATAACAATAATTCTTACTTTATCAAAAATATGAAAAATCTAAGTGATTCGGCCTAATGCTTGGAAAAATTAAATCATTGCTAAATTGAATATTATGAAAATCGTAAAACTCAACCAAAAATCCAGGACGCAGCATCTTTTGAAATAGACAAAACTAACCAGTCCAGCCTCCTATCCTTATCCATCGAATTTAAAAGCACAAAAAAGGTCGCAACTTAAAGATGCGACCTGATTTATATTTTATCTGAAATTATCCTTTTACCATAGCGATAAAATCATCGAACAGATATCTTGAATCGTGAGGACCTGGAGAAGATTCAGGGTGATATTGTACCGAGAATGCATTCTTACCTTTTACACGGATACCTTCGATCGAATTATCATTTAGGTTCACGTGCGTGATCTCTACTTTATCAGAGTTTTCAATATCTTCCGCTACAACACCAAAACCATGGTTTTGAGAAGTAATCTCACATTTATTAGCGATAATATTCTTTACAGGGTGGTTGATACCTCTATGTCCATTGTGCATTTTTTGCGTCCTGATATCATTTGCAAGTGCCAAGATTTGGTGACCAAGACAAATCCCGAACATTGGTTTATCAGCAGCTAAGATATCTTTAACGGTTTGGATCGCGTAATCCATTGCAGCAGGGTCACCAGGACCATTTGAAATGAAGTATCCATCAGGGTTCCACTCTTGCATTTCTGCAAATGTAGTCTTTGCAGGGAAAACCTTTGCATACACCTGACGAGAATCAAAGTTCCTTAAGATGTTCTTTTTGATCCCTAAATCCAATACAGCGATACGAGTAGGAGCACCTTCTTCACCATAGTAATATGGTTCCTTAGTAGAAACACGGGAAGAAAGTTCTAAACCGTCCATAGAAGGCACCTTAGCCAATTCTGCTTTCAAGGAGTCTACATCTAGGTTCTCAGAAGAGATGATCGCATTCATCGCACCTTTACTACGGATATGACGAACCAAAGAACGCGTATCGATATCAGAGATACCCACCAAATTCTCTTCCTCGAAATAATTCTGGATAGATTGGTCAGCCATTTTACGGCTGTAGTTGATGTTATAGTTCTTACAAACTAAACCTGCAATCTGAATCTCTTTAGACTCTTCATCCTCATCATCGATACCATAGTTTCCGATATGCGCATTGGTCGTAACCATAATCTGTGCATAATAGGAAGGATCAGTAAAGATCTCTTGGTAGCCAGTCGTACCAGTGTTGAAACAAATCTCACCTGTAGTAGTACCGATCTTTCCTGCGGCCTTACCATGAAAAACTGTTCCATCCTCTAGGACTAAAATTGCTGGCAATTTGCTGTAGTTGGTCATTCTTATTTCTAGTTAAAACGTATCACTAATTTACTGATAGATTTCCTTAACTCCTAAACATAAAAAAAGCCCAAACGGGCTAACAGATCAATTAATATATTGACGAGAAGTAGAAACTACTTTTTGAAATGCTATTGGGTAGAAGGTCTCTTTCATTTTTATCGGGAGACAAAGGTACAAATTATTTTAATTCGCAAACAATAGTTTTTTAATTTATTCTCTACCTTATTTCCATTAAAAAAGCCCTGTGGTTATACACCGCAGGGCTTCCTATATCTTTGAATAGATTACTTCGTCAATTTGAAAATATCGTTTCCAAAAACGAATATCATCAGTGCGATAATGATGAAGAACCCAACGATCTGGGCTTTCTCCAAGAACTTATCACTCAATGGCTTCCCTTGAATCATCTCAATCAACAAGAAGATCACGTGTCCACCATCCAATGCTGGGATTGGCAAGATATTCATAAAGGCCAAGGCCATGGAAAGCATACCTACCAGACTCCAGAACCTTAACCAATCCACCTCAGTACCGAACATGGTTGCAATCCCTACCGGGCCTGAAAGCGCTTTGTCAGCACGCACCTCACCTTTGAAAATCTTTCCGAAGCCTTTGATGTTATCCGTAATCACCGAGAAAGCTTTGCTTGCACCCAGCGGCAAGGACTCCATAAAGCCATATTTATGCTGAACTACCGGAAGGTTTAGGAAACCTAGGGTAGCAGAACTATCTGCAGCTGCTGTTAAAGCCATTGGACTTCCTTTACGAACAATATCCAAATTTACTTCCTTATTCTTATTCGCTGCCAATTCAGATTTGAATTGATCCAATTGCTGCACTTGAACCCCATTGATCGAAACAATGCTATCCCCTACTTGCAATCCCATCTTCTCCGCCCTGCTATTCTTCTCGACCATCGTTACGGGAAGCATCTTGAACATAGGCTGAACCAACTCGTTCTTCTTATGTTCAGAGACATCATTCAGGATATCGCTGGGCAATTTTATCTCCATTTGCTGACCTGCACGATCAACCGTCAACACCGCATCACCCATCAACACGTCCGAAGTCAACAGATCTTGATAGAATAGATTCGCTTTTTTACCATTTACGGCAAGGATCTTATCCCCTTCTTTCAAGCCAACCTTTTCACCGATAATGCCCGGTTTTACACCGTAAAGCTGCGTGTTGTTAAAGTCGGTAGTTCCATATTTAAAGGTCAACATCCAGAAAACCACGATACCCACGATAATATTGACAATGATACCGCCCAGCATGACGATCAAACGTTGCCAAGCCGGTTTAGAACGGAATTCCCATGGCTGTGGCTCGCCTTTCATCTGTTCGGTATCCATCGATTCATCGATCATACCTGCAATCTTCACATAACCACCCAATGGCAACCAGCCCACACCATACTCACAGCCTTTATAATTGAATTTGAACAATTTCACACCCCAGGCATCAAAGAAAAGATAAAACTTCTCCACCTTGATTCCGAATGCCCGAGCAGCTAGAAAGTGCCCAAGCTCATGCAAGATGATTAATAATGACAAGCCTAAAAGTACTTGCCCAATCATGATTACAATTCCCATTGATTATATTTTTATTATTTTATTTACTATTTAATTATTTAAATACGTTCTATTAAACTTCGTGCCACAGTCCGGCTTTCCAAATCGAACTGTAAATAATCCTCTAAACTTAACGTTTTTTGTGATTTCACCTGACACAATGTCTCTTCAATGATTTCACTCATCTGTAAAAAACCAACCTGGTCATTCAAAAAAGCATCTACGACAACTTCATTGGCACCATTCAGCACACAGGCTGCATTACCACCAGCTTCAAGGGCCTGAAATGCCAACTTCAGGTTTCTGAAAACCTCCATATCGGGCTGTTCAAAAGTCAAATTTGGGTAGTCCAAGAAGCTAAAGCGCTTAAAGTTATTTTCAAATCGCTGCGGATAGGTCAAGGCATATTGAATAGGGAGCTTCATGTCCGGCAAGCCCAACTGAGCTTTCAGGGAACCATCTTCAAATTGCACCAGCGAATGGATAATGGATTGCGGATGGATAATGACATCGATCTGGTCATACTCTAAACCAAACAGCCATTTGGCCTCAATCACTTCCAATCCTTTATTCATCAGAGAAGCCGAGTCAATGGTTATTTTAGCTCCCATTGTCCAGTTCGGATGCTTCAAAGCTTGCGCTTTCGTCACCGACTTTAAATCTTCGATTGATTTCCCACGGAAGGGACCTCCCGAGGCTGTAAGGATAATCTTCTCTATAGGGTTAGCTTCCTCACCGGCCAGGCATTGAAATATAGCCGAATGTTCTGAGTCAACCGGCAACAGTTTAACCTGATGTTTTTCAACCAAGCCTGTAATCAGTTCCCCAGCAACCACCAAAGTCTCTTTATTGGCCAGAGCGATATCCTTACCCGATTCAATAGCCGCAACGGTAGGCCTTAGCCCAACCGCACCAACTACCGCTGTCAGGACGATATCTATATCATCCCGCTGCACGGTCTCCACCAGTGCATCTTCACCGAACAGGACTTCGATGCCCTTGCCCTGCAAAGTATCGCTTACCTTCTCAAAAGCCGTCTTTTCACAAACGACCACTGCAGCTGGCCTGAACTTAAGAACCTGTTGAATCAATAAATCGGCGTTTCTTCCGGCAGATAGTACAGTAATCGAAAAATGATCAGGATATTGTTCTACTACTTCTAAGGTCTGTGTCCCAATACTGCCCGTAGAACCTAATATGGCTAATTTCCTTTTACTCAAAACTTAAATGATTTTATATAATGTTATCCATAAGGGAAGGATCAGAACTGCCCTTATAGGCTTTAATCATGTCAATATACACAATTGACATAACAACGCTGACCACAGGAATAATCACAAAGGAATTGATAAGACTCAAGATCTTTGAAACCAGGGAATACCCCATGTATTCAGTACCTAATTGTAGTAGATGAGTGAATGCAATAATAAAGATAATGGCCAATAGCCTCAAAACATTCCCCTTCGTCATCGCCAGACTGAACCGATATGACTTAAAGGTATTGAAGCCATTCTCCACGATGAAGAATGGAAAGAAAGTGGTCCTGATCAATACGAACAACATGATTACACCTGTCAAGAATGGGTGAATCTCGGTCTGAACCGTATTCATGTTCACACCTAAATACAATAGAGGGAATAATGCCACATACATAACGATGTAAACCACAAATGCGATCAAACTGTACAGCAATAATCCCAAGATGTAATAGCAAAATTGAGACATGGTCGGCAGGTAGTCCATCAAGCCATGGCTTTTCTCATCTTTAGCCAAGAAAATAGCCTTCTTTAAAAGCACCAATTGCAGACCAAAATAGATAGCCACAAACAGCAGCAACAAAAGCACTTTCACGATCAGATTCGAAGAATCCAAATACATCGCTAGAAAAGATGAAAGGTTAGAGGTTACAAAAATTAAAAAACATAGCCCAGCGATAGAAATATAATTCCTCATGAGGATATCTATTGCTCTTAAAACAACGTCGTTAGCTTTAAATGTAATGTCTTTTAGAAAATCTAGCATGGCATAAATAATATTGCAAATATGATAATTTTTTCGGTGGAATCAATTTTTTTGAAGCGCTATATGTTATAAAAAAAGGCTAAGATTTTATATTCTTAGCCTTTTATCGACAATTCTTACCTTAAATTTTCTGGAACAGGTTTGTCCAATAGGTATTGGTAATAAAACCTTGTTCTTTCCTTGAAATCATAAGCGCTTTTCGAACGATTGAATCCATGTCTGCTTCCAGGATAGATCATCAGTTCAAATGGAACCGCCCTATCGGTCAATGCATCCACCAACTGAATGGTATTTTGCATATGCACGTTATCATCCATATCGCCATGCATGATACGCAACCTACCTTTGTATTGATTTACATAAGGCAAAATAGAACCATTTTTATATCCTTCAGGGTTAGATTGAGGGGTATCCATCCAACGCTCGGTATAATGGGTATCATATAATTCCCAACTCGTCACCGGTGCACCCGCAATTCCGTAGTCAAAGTAATCGGCACCTTTGGTCAACGCCAGACAGGTCATGTAACCACCATAACTATGTCCGGTGATCAACAATTTATCTTTAGCTACAAAAGGCTTAGCTTTCAACCATTTGGCAACGGTGATATAATCTACCAGCTCCCAGTTTCCTAGGTTTCTGTGCATCCATGCCACACCCTGCTTTCCAAAATGGCCAGAAGCCCTATGGTCCGCTTCAATTTGAATGATCCCTTCTTGAGACCAATATTCACCATTCACACCTTTCCAGGTATTTCTCACGGTACCCGCATCAGGGCCTCCATAGATACTCATGATCACAGGATACTGTTTCGTTTCGTCAAAATCCGTAGGATAAGTGATGATCAATGGAAGATTAAACTTCCCATCTTCCGAGGGGATAGTCATGTACTCGCGTTTTGCCACTTTATAGTTTGCATAATCATCAGCTTTGCTATCCGCCAATTCTTTCAAAACCTTTCCTTTGTTATCCAAAAGGGCAACCTTATTTGGCGTGTGGATATTGGAATAATTCGTGATGAAATATTTTCCATCTGGCGACACCAATACATTGTGCGTATAGTCACCAAAGGTCAAACGCTGCATATTTTTGCCATCAAAGCCGATTCTATATAGATCCTTGGTCGCTGAATTCTCTTTTCTCGCAGAAAAATAAAGGACTTTACCTTTCTCATCGATACGCTCAATGGAAGTCACCTGCCAATCCCCCTGTGTAATAGGGTTCAGCAATTTACCATCCAAGGTATATAGGTAGTAATGTGCCCATCCCGTTTTATCCGATTTCAGGATATAGTGTTTGTTATCTGCCAAATAAGTGATTCGCTCATCATGGTCCAAATTGATCCACGTTGGCTGTTCCTCATTATAGATTTCCGTTTTTTGTCCGTTATCAGGGTTCACCGCATAGAACTTCAAGGTATTTTGCTCCCTGTTCATCCATTGCACCATGATCGATTGACTGTCAAAGCTCCAGTAAGGCTGTCCAAAGTATTGATCATCTTTCTCGTTGAAATCTGCCCAAACGATTGGAGAACCCTCTACTTTCACAAACCCTACTTTTACCTCAGGGTTAGGGTCGCCTGCTTTTGGATATCGAGTTTCTTCGAGATAGCCGTGCTGACCTTTCGAAACATAGATCGGGAACATAGGAACCTTGCTGTCATCAAAGCGCATAAAAGCAATTTCCTTACTATCAGGAGACCACCAGAAAGCCCTATAATTGGTTGGGCGACCTAAGATTTCCTCATAATAGACCCAAGAAGACCAACCGTTGTAGATTACGTCCGTCCCATCTGTGGTATAGCGAACCTCTTTACCAGATGCTATTTCCAAACCATACAAATCGCTTTTCCTTGTAAAAGCTACATATTTACCGTCAGGCGACAGGGTTGGATTTTGCTCTTCCATATCCGGGGAATTCGTCAATTTTTTGGCCTCTCCTTCCGGATATTGGATAAAAACATCCTTGTCCTTTACAAAAACCTGCGTCGAGCTGTTCACAGGATAGCTGTAACTTTCTTTTTTTCCAGTCTTTACATTGACTTTGAAGAGCTGATTGTTTGCCCTTTCTATATAATGATTGGCATCGGCCCAACCTTCAAAACGACTGATCGTCTTGGTTAATGAAGGTGCTTGGTTCCAAGCCTGTTCATAGGATAATTTTTTCGTTTGTGCCTCTGCCCCTGCTGTCGACAAGATAAACAGCGTAAGACAAGCCGCTGAAAACAACTTGTTCATATGATTTCGTAATTAGTAATTTGTTTCAATAAATCTTCGAAAATAGGAAATTCTAACCGATCTAGTTAAATAATACCTGTAACATATTTAACGAAATCGATAGCATAAAATACAATGGGGTCAAACGGATATTATTGGGGGATTGTCATGTAGAGCATCATGCTGTCCATCAATAATGGAATTGCAAAGCCGATGCAGCTGCCAATAAAAAAGAGCCACTAAATTTTAGTGGCCCATTAATTATGTATTCAAAACTAAATTAAAAAGAGTAATTGTCTTTTTGTACTAGTTCGCCATTGTTCTCAAAACCATTTTCGTCTTGATTTGGCTCATATCTTTTTTCAACAACTTCTTGGTTAGCTTTAATGTATTCAACTACATCCTGAAGGCCTTCTGCAAACTTTTCAAAGTCTTCTTTATAAAGGAAGATCTTGTGTTTAATAAACTGTCCGTCTTCGAAACGCTTTTTACTTTCTGTAATTGTCACATAATAGTCGTTCGAGCGAGTGGCTTTCACATCAAAAAAATAAGTACGTTTGCCCGCTCTCACCTTTTTTGAAAATACCTCTTCACGCTCTTTATTGTCAAAATCTCCCATTAGATTAATATAAAATTTAAGTTTAACCCTCTATTTTCAGTCATAAATATATAATATTTAATTTCAATCATCCAAATTTTATTTAAAAATTATTATTATAATAATTAAAAATTTGCACCAGATTTGAAGAGATCGCAAATTGAATTCGGATTTTTACCGATTAAATACAGTTATTCACCGAAAAAAATGCCCAAGAGACCTATTTGCTCTGTGGCTATGCTTATATTCGCTATACTTTTGAGTAAACTAATTCAAAAGGAAACAATATCATGAATAATCAAACAACGAAAACAGATTACGAAAAGCCACCTAAAAACAACAAATCTTCTAACTTAGTCGGATTTATCATTGTTTTTTTAGGAGTAGCCATCCTATTCAAAAACCTGAACATGGGCAATATCATCCCGAATTGGATGTTCGGATGGGAAACCATCTTGATCGTCATCGGTCTGGTAATCGGGGTCAATTCAAAATTTGAAAAGAAATCCTCTATCGTCCTGATCATTATCGGTTCAGTATTCTTACTAAAGAACGAATTGGATATCCACTTAGGTAGGTTCTTGATCCCTGCTGCTGCTATTGCACTGGGCTTCTACTTGATCAATCGTAACAAAAGCACCCCGCAATTGCCTCCAACGACTCCTCCACGCAACGATGAGTACGACTGGGACAAACGCGTTAACCAAGACTATCAAGGGAATACAGAAGGACCAACTAACCCTGGTACCCAAAACCCTAACGACTCCTATGCTCAGGCCACCGGTACTGAGCATAGGCCATACGGAAGAAAATTCCTGCCCGATTTCGAAAACTACCTGAAAGTAGATAACTTCTTCAGTGACACCAAAAAGGTCATCCTGAGCAAAAATTTCTTGGGTGGCAATATCACATCGGTATTTGGAAGCACTCAGTTGAACTTTCTACAGGCAGATCTGAAACAACCTGTTGTGATAGATACCTTCCAATTGTTTGGAAGCACCAAAATCATCGTCCCTACCAATTGGAAAGTCTATTCTAACGTATCTTCTATTTTTGGAGAGGTAGACGACAGAAGACCCATGATCGAAGTCGTTACGGATGAGAACAAAAAGATCTATATCACTGGTACATCCCTATTCGGAGGATTAACCATTAAGAACAGTTAGTTTAAGGCATGCAAAAACCCATTAGTGAACAATCCAAACGCTATGTAATCCATGCCTCCTCGTGGATTATTTGTGTTTTATATTTCCTTATTGTTTATGGACTTTTGCTTTGGTCAAACATTGCCAAGGTCACTGCTGCTTACGATGCAGTCATTGGCGCCTTGACCATGACCGGAATCTCCTATCTGATCTATAGTACCCTCCAGTTCTATCTTCCGAACAACAAGAACTATTGGAAGCTTTTTTCCATGGCCGCAATCTTCTCAGCCATCAGTGTTCTCATCATCCGCATTTTGATTATTCAGCTTTCCCCCGATGAAAACCTGGTCTATTTAGATTTTAGCCTTCCGTTTCGCTTTGTGATCAACTTCTTGATCATCACTTGCGTCATGACCATCAATATCTTCTGGAATATCCAGGAAGAACTCGTATTCAACAAAAGACGAAAAGACGAAAGTGAGCGCATGGTTCGCGATGCCGAGCTCTACAATTTAAGACAGCAACTGCAACCCCACTTTCTATTCAATAGCTTAAATTCCATTATTGCCTTAATCGGCAGCAAACCTACGGAAGCCCGGAACATGGTCTTCCAACTTTCAGACTTCCTTCGTGGTACCATGAGAAAGGATGAAAAACAGTTTACCACCGTAGAAGAAGAAATAAATCATTTAAGCTTATATTTGGATATTGAAAAAGTAAGGTTCGGACATCGACTGAGTACCGAATTTGATTATGATGAAAGCGTTCTCAATGGCAAGATCCCTGTAATGATCCTGCAGCCATTGGTAGAAAACGCCATTAAATTCGGCCTTTACAATGTGACAGACCAAGTAACCATTAGAACCAGTATCCATTTAGAAAACAATATGTTGACCATCCAAATCAGCAATCCCTTCGAACAGGATCAACCTGAACAGAAAAAAGGAACTGGCTTTGGCTTGACCAGCATTCAGCGAAGACTGTACCTCCTTTTTGGCAGGACTGACCTATTGGAAACAGCTGTCGATGGAAATACATTTATATCCACCCTAAGAATCCCTCAACTATGATAAAGACAATCCTTATAGACGACGAACCATTGGCAAGAAGCATGGTCCTGGAATATTTAAAAGAACACCCAGATTTTGAAGTATTGGCCGAATGCAATGATGGATTTGAAGGTGTAAAGGCTATACAGCAATTCCAACCTGATTTGGTGTTCCTGGACATTCAAATGCCTAAATTGACCGGATTCGAAATGCTGGAACTATTGGACAACCAGCCCCATGTCATTTTTACGACTGCTTTTGATGAATATGCACTCAAGGCCTTTGAAAAAAACGCCGTGGACTATCTGTTGAAACCAATTCGACCTGATCGCTTTCAAAAGGCTATTGACAAATTCAAGGCCTCTTTCAATAGCCATCAAGCCCCAAAAATAGACTCTGCCAAGCTCCAAGAATCCATGGAAGAGGATACTTCCTTGGAACGAATCGTGGTTAAAACGGGTAACCAAATCAAGATTATCCCAGTCCAACAGATCAATTTCCTGGAAGCCTATGATGATTATGTGAAAATCCATACCCCTGACGGCATGTTCTTAAAGAACAAGACCATGAGCTCCTTTGAGAAACAACTGGATGCTAAACAATATGTCAGGGTTCACCGTTCCTTTATCGTAAAAGTCGATCAACTCCAAAAGATAGAACCCATGGAAAAGGACAGCTATATTGCCACCCTCCTAACTGGTGAAAAGGTCAATATCAGCAAGTCTGGCTATGCAAGATTAAAGCAAGTTATAGGTTTATAATTTGTTTTGTATTTTTGGGCATGAGAATTAAAGCGATCAACCTCCTCATTATCCTAGTTTTATCTTGTTTGGGCACTGTGAATGCCCAGACGGTTGACGAGAATAACAACAGAGCCGTATTCAATAGAATTGAATTTTTCTTCAATTCCCAGCAAGTTGACTCCATCTACAATCTTGCAAGCGATGATTTTAAACAACACATCAGCAAGGAAAAGATGGCTGAATTACTGGATAATCTTTTTATCCTAGGACGCATCGAGAATGTGACTAAAACAGGGTTTAGCAGAGGATTGGCAACCTATAAAGTGGAATTGCAACAGGAAACCCTGACCATGCAACTTGCCATTGACTCCAACATGAGGTACAATACCTTTTTAATAAAACCTTATTCCCCTGATGAGGCACCAAAAAAGGAAGAAATCCTTTCCAATGTAGAAGCTAAAAGTCCTTTGGATCAATACATCGACTCGGTAGCCCGCAATTATGCGAAAAATGGAAATGCGCATTCCCTTGCGGTTGCTGTCATTCATCAAAACAAGATCAATACATTTTTCTATGGTGAAACCACTCCGGGAAACAACACGCTTCCTGATGCCAATACCTTATATGAAATCGGTTCGGTAACCAAAACTTTTACGGCTACCTTATTGGCAGAGATGGTCAATAAAGGAACTATTTCCCTGGAAGATAGCATTGCGAAATTTCTGCCAGACTCCGTAGCTCAAAATCCTGATGTGCAAAAAATCACGTTCAAGATGTTGGCAAACCATACCTCAGGCCTACCTAGGCTTGCAGACAACTGGAATAAGGTCCCAAAATTCTCCAGCAGTGATCCCTATGCTGCATACGATAAAAAAGCACTGTATGCATTCCTAAAAGGCTTCAAATCCAAAGAAGAGGCAGGAACGGTCTACGAATACAGCAATTTAGGCTATGGCTTATTGGGCGAGCTCTTATCGACCATTTCGAAAAAGCCATATATGACCATGGTCAAGGAAATGATCTTGACCCCCTTAGAAATGACAAACAGCACGGATAAATTGAACCCGAAGGAAAAAAACATCGCTCCACCATTTGATGGAGAAGGCCAACAGGTTCCTTTCTGGAACTTCCAGGCTATAACCGCAGCAGGCTCCCTGAAATCAAGTGTAAACGACCTTCTACGATATACCATTGCACAATTGACCTACCCGGAAACTGATGTTCAAAAAGCCATGAACCTGACCAAACAGTTCACCTTCTTCGTACCACCTAATAGTGACATCGGTCTGGCTTGGCACATGAACATGTTGGATGGCGTTATTTACTACCACCATACTGGAGCAACAGCTGGTTCAAATGCATTTGTAGGTTTTGTACCCGATGAAAAATCGGTGGTGATTATGCTTTCCAACTCAAGCAATGAATTGGGAAAGGTAGGCACAGCTTTATTGGAAAAAGTACTTTCTACGAAATAACCTTGCTGAGTATTAGCTTTAAAACTTAGATTCACCATGCCAATCGCCAAAATTAACTGGCGTTAGATAAAATAAAAATAAAGGGAGATTTCCAGTGGAAACCTCCCTTTTTCATTGTTTAGTTCTCTTATTAATTTACATTCCAATTTCAAGATCCATCCTGGGATAAAAATTTACATTGGAGATAAAATGAAGAAAAAAACCAATCGCTTTTTCATCTTTAACCTTATCCGGAACCTCCTAAGAAAGAAAATAAACTAGTTTTCCTTCAGGGACGCTACTAAACTCAATTACTCGAATGAAAAGGAATATACGGGTTTAATAAATGTGTGCAACACTAAACTTCTGCGATCAAGTCTACCTCGAGCATATATCCATGACGTAATTCAGCAACCGGAACAACTGTCCGGGCAGGCTTATGTTTACCAATAAAATCGGCAAACAGAGCATTGAATTGGGGGCAATATTTCACATCACAGACATAGGCTGTAACCTTGACAATCTTCGACATACTGCTCGAAGAAGCTAATAGAATATTCTCAATGTTCTGAAATACAACAGTAAATTGACTTTCGAAATCATCTTGTTCGTGATGTTTTCCATCTGCCGATATGGGCAACTGACCCGACACAAACAGAAAATGATTTGATACTATGGCTGTACTATAATGTCCATTTGGTTTTGGCAGTCGGTTTCCCTGTAATATTTTCATGTTAAACAATTGATTTTATTCGCTTGTTACAAAATAAACCTATGCTTAAAATTTAAAATAGAACGATATTAGCGTCAGCTCTTCTGTAACTCCTTAGGCAAGAATCCAATCATTTGACGAAAGTACCTCGTAAAATGGCTTTGATCCGAGAAACCACACAAAAAAGCTATCTCTGTTAGCGAATAACCGCTAAAATGCATCAATTCAACTGCTCGAATAATCCTAATTTTCCGCTGGTACAGGAGTACAGTACTACCTGCATATTTTTCGAAATATTTCGATATTGTTACTTTATGAACCGCACACAGATTGGATAACTCTTCCAGAGTGATGTGTTTATTCCAATGTTCTTTGATATAATCCTTGGCAATATTTACCCAGTTCGGAAATTGGCTCAGCACCAATTGCTTCTGAGGTCCTAAATCAAGTGACATAATCAAAGTTTCTACCGCCATAAAAGATTCCTTATCGCGATAAGCTAATTCCTTATAAATGTTAATCATAAATAAATGTATACTTCAACCCCAATTGTAATTTCTTGGCCATTACAATATTTTATTATCGACTGGCTGATATTCGCAAAGACTAAAGAATTTTGAAAATGTTTAATGCGGCTTGAAAATATATTTTCCACTTATACGAACCTTGAGTTAAATTACCCCCAAAGAAATAAATACCATTCATTTCCAGCAATTTATCGCCCCGTAAAATTCAAATATCATCAATTGTTTGTTCAAAAATGTTTCTAAAATTTGATTTCAGCTTTCTTTTAGGTCTTCACATTCGCACAATTCGTTGCCTGCATCTATGTTATCTCCAAAACCAAGATCCTTTTTGTTAGAATTTACTATCTACTACCAATCAAGAACAGTTTTTTCCTTAAAAACTTTCAATATGTAAATATATGAAAACAATTAAATAAGTAATATCACTTTATTTTATTAGGAAAATTTTAGAAATATAAAGTAAAATATAGGAAATATAAGGTTTTTAATGCTCTAGTCCTGTTTTTGAAGGTACGGAAGTAGCGTTTCTACACGGTTTTCACCGTCAAATTGTTTGATTATTTGTAGAGATTCGGCCTCATAGATATAGGTCGAAGGAAAATTTTTGGGATTAAAACTTAAAATAAATTCGCCTTCAGGATCGTAGAGGAATTTGACACGCTTGTCATTTCGCAAACCTTTTGCAAACATATTGATATACCCATCCACCAATGGTTTTTCCTGCATGGATATAAAGTAGAAATCTACATCATCCCGAATCGTACCCAAGGACTCGGCAATGCCCTGACCAAGCTCTTGGCAATGCCCACAGCCAGGATCAAACAGGATAAATACCTGGGTATGCTTACGGTTTAATGAGTCAGAAGTAAACTTCGCCCCCGTATTCATATCACTAAACTTGGAAAATGAAGGCATCCTCTCCGGAACCTGCCCTACCGACAAGCCAACGGTTGCAAAAACAGCCAATAGGACTAAGATAATATTCTTCATAACCTGATAATTTGAGCTTAATGTCCCTAAATCTAACAAAAAATACCCCAATATGGAGGTCAAACCGCCCTTTATTGGAAAAAATCAGCTATATTTGTGAAAAATTAAAGTTAAATTTTCAAACGATAACACACTGTGAAAAAGCGTATTGCTATCTTTGCTTCTGGTTCTGGATCGAATGCTCAAAAGATCATGGAGCATTTTAAATACTCTGACAGCGCCGAAGTTGCCTTAGTCCTAAGTAACAACCCAGATGCATATGTTTTACAACGTGCAGATAATTTCGAAATCCCTACGCATGTTTTTGATAAGCACGACTTCTACCAAACAGA
Organism: Sphingobacterium sp. NPDC055431; assembly: GCF_053644255.1. Taxonomy (NCBI): domain Bacteria; kingdom Pseudomonadati; phylum Bacteroidota; class Sphingobacteriia; order Sphingobacteriales; family Sphingobacteriaceae; genus Sphingobacterium; species Sphingobacterium sp. NPDC055431. The sequence continues at coordinate 32,557 of NZ_JBSHLH010000026.1, read as the reverse complement.
TGAAATCGTTGACTTGTTAAAAAGACTTGAAATTGATTTAGTAGTATTAGCTGGATTCCTGTGGTTAGTTCCTGAAAACCTTTTAAAAAGCTTTCCAAACAAAATTATCAATATACATCCTGCCCTATTGCCAAAATTTGGCGGAAAAGGCATGTATGGGGATAAAGTGCATAAAGCAGTATTGGCAGCCGGTGAAGACGAACACGGAATTACCATTCACTTTGTAAATGAAAATTTCGATGAAGGAGAGATCATTCATCAGGCACGCTTCCGGGTAGAACCAGGAGATACTTTGGAAATACTAAAGTTCAATGGCCAACAACTTGAACACGCCCATTACCCTAAAGTGATCGAGAACCTGTTGAAAAAATACAACTAAGGATTACTAAGCTTAGATTCATAAAATATAATATAGGAGCTACCTTAGGAACAGCTCCTTTTTCATTATCTTCAAGACCTGATCCAGCATTCCATTAAACTCAAAATTTCCTAGGATACAACTTGACCTCATTCGAGACACATTCCGAATTTTCCGAATGTGTCTCGAATGAGGTCAAACTGAAACCCAAAGATTTCCTATCAAATAACTCTTATTTTACTTAGGATATTATTGCTCCTAGTCTAATCAAAATCTCGGAAGAGGAAGGTACCGAATTCCACTAAATAATCTCTCCAATTAGACCAAGTATGACCACCCTTGGATTCATGGTAAATATAATCCAATTTTATCCCATCCAACTTCTTCCTAAAATCAGCTCCAGTGTCATAAAGAAAATCATCTTCTCCCATACCTATCCAATATATTTCGTAATCATTTTCCTTTTGTTTCAGCAGATTTTCATCAAACTTATCATAGACCTCTCTTTTTATCTTATCATTGATTCTATAGGCAGCGGAAAACAAACCTACGTATCCAAATGTATTCGGATAGAAACTGGATATAAACATAGCATGGGATCCGCCCATGGACAGACCAGCTATTGCACGGTTTTTCTTATTCTTAATGACCCTATAATTCGACTCCACGAAGTTAATGACTTCATCAAAATTGGATTCCATATCTCCAGAACCTACATCGGGCGTAAAAAACTCGATATTATACTCTCCCTTTTCTGAAAAACCAGGGGCCGCTGAATTGCTGGTATGGCCATTAGGCATCACCACGATCATCGGCACTACCTTACCTTCATCAATCAAGTTGTCCATGATCTGCGCGACCCGACCGAGGGTTGGCCATGCATCTTCATCCCCTCCCATTCCATGTAATAAATACAGCACTGGAAATTTCTCCTTGGAAGATTCATAACCTGGCGGGGTATAAACGGTCATTCTACGTTCGGATTTATTGATCCGAGAGGGATACCACTGCTTGATCATGGAACCATGAGGCACGGACATGGTCTTATAATAATCTGCATTCCCATCATTGGTTATGAAGTAATTGAATACACTACCCACGTCCCTCACCTGGTACACATTCAAAGGATCATTTATTCGCACGCCATCAACAATAAAATTATAGAGAAATAGGTCTGACCCTAAACTATCCTGTTTAACCGACCATAGCCCAGAAGCATCCTTTTTCATAGCAACCCTAGGCAGTTCTTGCGGCTTTTGAACCATCCAATTTCCCGTCAAATAAACAGTTTTTGCGTCAGGTGCAACCAAATTAAAGGTTACCGTATTGTCTGCTGCAACGATAGGGGAACTGACTTTGGTCTCTTTAGCGCCAATGTTTTCCTGAGCAATTCCGCCCAAACCGATGAGGACGAGGGACAAGGTCATTAGAAATATAAGGTGATTTTTCATGGTCAATTTTTTGTTTTAGAATTGGATAATCCAATATACTAATAATTTAAAACTGTTTAGCCGAGGCATTTTAATTAAGTGATAAAATTCAAGAAAATTATATTTTAAATAATTATCTTTGCGGCTCCAAACAAAACGCAATGAATCATCCTGTTAAGATTAAAAATGCATTGGTTTCAGTTTATTATAAAGATAACCTTGCACCTCTAATTCAACTACTAAACAAATTCGGAGTTACTTTTTATTCCACTGGCGGTACTGAGTCCTTTATCCGTGATTTAGATATCCCAGTAGAACGTGTTGAAGATTTAACCGGTTACCCTTCCATTTTAGGTGGCCGTGTAAAAACGCTTCACCCGAAAGTATTCGGTGGAATTTTGTCTCGCCGTCCGTTGGCAGACGACAAAAAACAATTAGAGGAATACGAAATCCCAGAGATCGATTTAGTAATCGTAGATCTTTACCCATTTGAAGAAACTGTAGCTTCTGGTGCTTCAGAGCAAGATATTATCGAGAAGATTGACATCGGAGGTATTTCATTGATCCGTGCTGCGGCAAAAAACTTCAATGATGTGGTCATTATTTCTTCGAAAAACGACTATACCGAACTGGAAGAAATCTTAGCGGCACAAGAAGGTGCAACTTCTCTTGAACAACGTAAATCATTCGCTAAACGCGCATTCAATACTTCTTCGCATTACGATACTGCTATCTTCAATTACTTCAATCAAGAAGAGCCTCTAGACGTATTCAAACAATCGGAACAAAATGCACAAGTTCTTCGTTACGGAGAGAATCCACACCAAAAAGGTGTTTTCTATGGTAACCTTGACGCTATGTTCGATAAATTGAACGGTAAAGAGCTTTCATACAACAACCTGGTTGACGTAGATGCTGCTGTAGCCATTATCGATGAATTCAACGAACCTACTTTCGCTATCCTTAAGCATACCAATGCTTGTGGAGTAGCTTCAAGACCTACTATCAAGGCAGCTTGGGAAGCAGCATTAGCTTGTGACCCTGTTTCAGCTTTCGGTGGCGTATTGATTACCAATGGCGAAGTGGATAAAGCAACCGCGGAAGAAATCAACAACCTATTCTTTGAAGTTTTGATCGCTCCTTCCTATACTGAAGAGGCATTACAGATCTTGACTGCTAAGAAAAACAGAATTATCCTTCGCCGCAAAGAGGTTAAATTACCTACGCAGCAATTCAAAACTCTATTGAACGGAGTAATCCAACAAGATAAGGACAATACCGTAGAAGGTCCTGAACAGATGACTGCTGTAACGGAGGTAAAACCTAGTGAAGAACAGTTGAAAGATCTATACTTTGCAAATAAGATTGTTAAACACACCAAGTCGAACACTATTGTATTCGCTAAAGATGGTACCTTGATCGCTTCAGGAGTTGGTCAAACGTCACGTGTGGATGCATTGAAGCAAGCGATCGAAAAAGCACAATCTTTCGGTTTTGAAATCAAGGGCAGCGTTATGGCATCGGATGCATTCTTCCCATTCCCTGACTGTGTTGAAATTGCTGGAGAAGCTGGTGTAACAGCAGTTTTGCAACCAGGCGGATCAATCAAAGATCAATTGTCAATTGATATGGCCAACGAAAAAGGAGTTGCTATGGTAACGACTGGCGTTCGTCACTTCAAACATTAATAAAAAAATTAAGCTCAGGCTGATACAAAAGCCCTTCGTAATTCATACGAAGGGCTTTTTTGTTGCTGCATATCCTTGGAATTATTTTTGTACTTCCATAGGCAGACTATTAAAAAATTATATGAAACAACTAGCAATATGTTCACTGGCAGCGGTCCTAGCTTTATCCGCTTGCCAAGGAAATAAAAATTCAGGGAATACACTTTCAGATAGCAGTTTGGTAGCAAATACGGATGGGAATGACAGTTCAGTGGCAGCAAGCACGGATTCGACATTGCTGGTCCGAGAAAACTTTGAAAGGATCAATGCTATCAAAGATTGGGATAAAATAGACTCTGCACAAGTACATGAGTCAACTGAAGGCGGTGTGGCCACATATTACTTCAAGAACAACAAATTAGAACTTATAAAGGCGAGGAACTATGGTGAAGGTGGTTATTCCTTGCAGGACATGTACCTGAAGGATGATAAGCTGTCTTTCGTATTTGAGCAGCAGTACAATTACAATACACATATCATAGACCCGAAATTTGACATGGACAAAACCAAAAAGGCGGGCGAGGTACGGTATTATTTCATGAACGATAAATTGTTCAATCTCATTGCAACCGATAAGGAAAATGAAAAATACCTGAAGGAAGATCCAAGGACAGATACACTCATGTTGCATTTGTTCAATCAATTAATCAAGGTCAAGGACAATGGTTACGACCCGAAAGGGATCTCGGAATAAGGTTTTTAAGGTATTTACAGGTCTCAGGAAGCTTCTGTCAACTATGATTATCGGGCATTAAAAGGAAGATGTCGAATTGCAAACCTCTCTAAACGAAAATTTTTCGCTATAATCGGGAGGTTTGCTTATTTTTGCAGCAAGATGTCAGATTTAAAATACAACCAACGAGGTGTATCCGCAGGGAAAGAGGATGTACACAACGCAATCAAAAACATTGACAAGGGATTATTCCCGAAAGCTTTCTGTAAGATTGTTCCAGATATTCTAGCAGCTGATGAGCAATATTGCAACATTATGCATGCAGACGGTGCCGGAACAAAATCTTCCTTAGCCTATGTTTATTGGAAAGAAACCGGAGATGCATCCGTTTGGCGTGGCATTGCGCAAGATGCCATTATCATGAACTTGGACGACCTATTATGCGTTGGGGCTATTGACAATATTATTCTTTCATCGACCATCGGCAGAAACAAGAACCTGATTCCAGGTGAAGTGATTGCCGAAATCATCAATGGTACCGAGGAAATCCTTGCTGAATTACGTGAATTGGGTATCGGCATCTACTCTACAGGTGGAGAAACAGCTGATGTAGGCGATTTGGTGAGGACTATCATCGTAGATAGCACCGTGACCTGCCGCATGAAGCGTGAAGATGTTATTTCTAATCATAAGATCAAAGGTGGCAATGTGGTTGTCGGTTTAGCATCTTATGGAAAGGCTACTTACGAAAAAGAATATAACGGTGGTATGGGATCTAATGGTCTGACATCAGCCCGCCATGACGTGTTCAGTAAGTACATTGCCGAGAAATATCCTGAAAGTTTTGATCCTGCTGTTCCTTATGACTTAGTCTTTGCTGGAGGTAAGGCATTGACTGACATGGTTAAAACTGAAACAGGAGAAGAAGTAAGTGCCGGAAAATTAGTACTTTCGCCTACGCGCACTTATGCACCGGTGATCAAACAGATCTTGGACAAATACCGTAGCCAGATTGATGGTATGGTACATTGTTCAGGAGGTGCTCAGACAAAGGTGCTGCATTTCGTAGACGATGTTCATGTTATCAAGGACAATCTTTTTCCAATTCCGCCACTGTTTGAATTGATCCAGAAAGAATCCAACACCGATTGGCAAGAAATGTATAAAGTATTCAATATGGGTCACCGTATGGAACTTTATGTTCCTGAGGAAATCGCTGCTGATATCATCAAGATCTCTGAATCTTTTGGTATCCCTGCCCAGATTATTGGTCGTGTGGAAGCTGCAGACAAGAAAAAAGTGACCATCCGTTCACCTTTTGGAGAATTTGTATACGAATAGACTAGGCAGTGAGAGGTAAAAAAACCATTGGCAGAACAGAAACCATTGACCTACCGGAACTAGGTCTATACAATATTCACGCAAAGACGGATACCGGCGCTGAAACCTCTGTTCTACATTGCGAAGAAATGGAAGTGGTAAAAAAAGCTGGCCACCTTTACATTACCGCCTATATCAGGCCAAACGAAGACAGTGAAAAAACCCTGAAACTGACTTTCCCTGTACACAGAGAAAGGACAGTAAAAAGTTCTTTTGGACAATCGGAGATACGCTATATCTTTTTGACCAAGATTCGTATGTTTAACGAGCTATATGATATCAAATTGTCCTTTCGAAATCGATCCGCCATGTCCTACCCCATGCTATTGGGACGTAATTTTATTACGGGGAAATTCTTGGTCGATGTATCTAAAAAAAACTTAGCAACAAACATCATATAAAACTCATAACATCGTTATCTGTTTAACAAATAAAGAATTGTGAAAATAGCTGTATTATCGACTAATAGGTCATTATATTCTACCCGTAGACTGGTAGAATCCGCCATAAATAGAGGTCACGAATGCGAAGTGATCGACCATAGCAAATGCTATGTAGGCATACAACAAGCAAAACCATCCATTCATTATAAAGGTCAAGATATTGCAGAGGTTGACGCTGTCATCCCTAGAATTGGTTCTTCAGTAACCTTCTATGGATCGGCAATTGTCCGCCAGTTTGAGGTCATGGGTGTCATTTCAGCCAACCCGTCCCAAGCGATCACTCGCTCAAGGGACAAACTGCGCTGCATGCAGATCCTTTCAGGTGCTGGCCTTGGTTTACCGATCACGGGTTTCGCCAGGACAGCCTCAAATGTGGACGACCTGATCTCCATGGTTGGAGGTGCTCCATTGGTCATCAAATTATTGGAAGGGACGCAAGGGATCGGAGTTGTATTAGCCGAAACTAAAAAAGCTGCCTCATCAGTAATTGAAGCTTTCTACGGACTCGGAAACAATATCTTGATCCAAGAATATATCAAAGAAGCTAAAGGTACCGATATCCGTGCTTTCGTAGTAGACGGCAAGGTTGTAGGTGCCATGAAAAGAACGGCCAAAGAAGGCGAATTCCGCTCGAACCTACACCGTGGTGGTACCGCTGAAGTTGTTAAATTAACCAGGACAGAAAGGGAAACTGCTATTGCAGCTGCCCGTGCTATGGGATTGACCGTGGCGGGTGTGGATTTGCTACCTTCAGCACGTGGACCATTGATCTTAGAGGTAAACTCCTCCCCTGGCCTCGAAGGAATCGAACAGGCAACCGGAAAGGATATCGCCGGAGAGATCATTAAATATCTGGAAAGACAGTATGAAGCCAAACAATTGGCTAAACCGATTACGACCAGAAGGAAAATCAAAAAGGAAAGTAATCTTTAGACATAAGACAAGAGACATAAGACAATAGACCTATGTCTTTTGAACCAGGATTAATGGGATAAGAGGATGGACCAAGATCGAGGTATGAACCAGGATTAAAGGGATATGAGGATTGGCCAAGATTGAGGGGGATATTGCACAATAAATGCATTATCCTTCTTGGGGGATTATCGCATACGCCCGCAACATTAACCAAAAATTACAAACCCCTATAACGCATATTAAACTCTCCTATTCTAACTATTCAAGGGATGGGGTCCATAGTTTTCCGGGGATGGATTTTCTGATTCAGATGATGGCTCCGAATTGGATGTTTCATTTTCACCTAAGTAGTAATATCTATCTTTTTGATAAGGTACCGTAAAGGTTCGTTTAACTCTTTTTGAAACCACCAGATAAATAGACCAAGCCATGACTATGAGAATTGTCCAGAGGTCTCCAGGACTCATAAAGCCCCAGACCAAGCCATCTGGATAAATAAGGGAAAATGAGAAATTTGATAAGATCATGATGACCAACCCTCCAATATTCACGATAAAATAGGTCTGTGGAAAGATATCTCTTCGTTGAAAAAACAATATACAGGAATAGATATTAGAAGCTAAATATACAGCATAAAAAGCCAGGTAAAACATTAAATAGAGCAGTAAATAAGTATAGGCATTCCCTGCATTTTCAAGCATTGCCCATAGCGAATTACTGATTGGAGAAAAATTGACGAAGAACAACCCTAGCAAGACAAAGTTCGCAACAACGAGCTTGATTGCCAGAATGATTAACCAACCGCCAATTTCTCTCTGTTCATACTCATGATATAGATTGATTAATCCAGTTGGTTTTGTTTTCACCAATTTCTTCAACAAAAAGTAAATTGTACCAGCAAGGATGACAATAAACATCAAAAGTGCCCCAAAATTTATCTTGACAAATTGAATGGCACCCGTTGAGCCAATCACAAGCTCATCATTATTATCCACAAAATAGGAATAACTCAATCCATCGTCCATGACCTTGAAATCATCCACGTATTGCTGAACCTCGTCCATGGGAACAAAAGAATCGTTACTGCGAAAGGTAATTGAAACCATGAGGGTATCCTTATCGAAAGACTGGGATCTTGAATACCAATAAGCTTGCCGATCAAGCACCTTTTCTTCACGTTGGAAAAAGCCTAAGGGTTTATTGTTCTTGTTGACAATCTTGATTTCATGATTCACATTCATAGGAAAGTTCAATGAAATTGGTTCCAGTGTGCCATCTTCTACGTTTGGCAAACGATCATAAATGTATTTAGAATATGCTGGCGCTGCATTTTGTGAGTCCTCTTGCAGGAAATAATCTTCCAAGAGGTATTCTTCTTTAATAGTCAAGATATTGTTGGCTAGATCATCATTTATGTCCAATGGGCTGATATTTTTAGCCTTTCTATAAATTTTTTGGAAATAGTCCTCATATTCTCGTTGCAACTGGTTCTTTGCGGAGCTTTTCAGTAATGTGCGCATACGCTCTGCCTCATGATCATAATAGGTACTTGTGACCTTAAGATTGGCTTTACCATCATCCAAGATCTGAATGACATCAACAATTTTCACAAAATAGGCATTGTTAGGTATCGGTTTTCTTACTTCGGAAAGCTTAGTTCCATTTTCAAGGAATAGGACTTTACCGTAATAGGGAAAATATCGATTCAGAATGTATCCTCCTTGATCACTGATCGTTGGATCGACAGCAATCATTTTACCGTCCAGCACTGCTGCCAATACCATGTGGTTAAACGCAAATGGGTTCGGCTGTACTTTATCCAATTCCTTGTCCTGATAGGTATTAGCTAAGATCAAAGAAGACCCTATCCCCTTGCTCTTGAGCATGGATGCCAATAACAGCGATTTATCCTTACAATCCCCATATCGTTGGTTATAAACCACTTCAGGAAGATGAGCACGATGGGAATGTTCGCCCAATTCAATTCCCATATAACGGATGGAGTTCTGAACGAAGTCCAGGCTTTTCTCAAAATATTTCAGACTATCTCCTCCAGCCTCCTGCCAAAGTTTTTGCACCTCCTTATCCAAAGCTGAGCCGGTTTTAATATTAGGGATCGGATTGATCCTCTTCGCCCAATCTGCAACTTGCCTCCAAGTAGAGAATTCAGAAACCTCAACACGAGGGGTATTATCAAACCAGCTGGGTGTATACAATCCCGTTTCTTCGGACGCATTCATGGGCTGCTCCCAATAATAATAGGTTAAATTCCCATTGATTTGCTTTTTCTCGACTGCTGCACCTTTTTGTTTTCGGATATTTAGTATACGACCTTCAGGAACGATATAAACTAGGTGTAACAGACCATTTGGTTCGGTACCTTCTAAATAATAGGTGTTCGCAAATTTCCCTTCAAATACGGGGTTAAAACCGACTAAGGAATAAGAAAACACAATCTTATCATCTTTCCTGACATCATCCAAAACAGCAACTGCGGAATAAATACCATTGTATATCATTCTCGAAAGTTCAGTCTCGACGGCTACAGTCTTGAATTTAGAAAGATCCAAGCGATTTAATACTTTACCATCTCTAATAACATTAAGTTCATGGATAACCAATTTCTGGTACGTGGGATCAAAGCTGACGCTCGCCTGCCCCGCATTTTCGGCTCCTGCTGCCTCGCTAACGACTTTGATGGTCCTGTTGAAATGGGTCTGGTTCTGCAGATTATATTGGTTTTCGATCAATTCAAAATAATAGCCCATACTGATATCATTCAAATCGATGGATTGGGGCTTCATTTGGCTTGCTCTCAACCAAGTGGGTAGATTGGCCTTGCTGATGCTTACTGCCGATTGGGCACATAAAACAGTGCTGCAAACCAGTAGTAGGAGAACGGTTAAAAAAATTGGTTTTCTCATGTGTTAATAATCAGTAAACGAAGATACTGATTATTCAAGCTGCTTCATCCGGTAAACAAAAATTATTAACAACTGACAAACAGCCACTTAAACAGCTATAATTATCAATAAGCGTTAGAATCATAATAAAATAAAAAAGGAAACCAGTACCGGTTTCCTCAATCTATAAACTTAATTAACCTTGGGTTACTTTATAGCTTTGCTGACCTCAATCGGCAAGTCTGATTCCAGTACAGTTGCTCCGTCTGCAAAAACAGCTCTATATTTTTCAGCACGTTCCTCAACCGTTGCCAACTTATCGTATGTAGGTGCTGTTGATATCATGCATAAAACACCCTTTTCCTTAAAGAAAGTGTACATGGCTTGGTTCGAAGGTTTGATCTCAGGTCCGATATAAACGATCATTCGATCGTAAGGAAGCCCCGAGGCCTTAAAGGCTTCTAAATCCTTTTCTGTCTTGATGTGCATGGACAGATATTGTTTGGGATTTTTATCCAAATAGAACTTGGCCTGCTCCACATTGTGAACTGTAACCCAAACCCAAGCATAGGCATTATGCTTGCGGATGATTTCAGCCGTCATTTCCATCGGGAGATCCTTCTTATCCAAGTTTAGCACCGTCTTGCCCTTTGCCCATTTGATCATCTCCTCCAATGTATTGATCTTATACTTGGTAGGGTTACCTTGATGATCCTTTAATTTTAATGCCTGAAGCTCTTTCCAAGTGAAATCTGCCACTTTTCCCTTTCCGCTGGTCGTACGGTCCAACGTGGCATCATGTACCATGACCGGCACGCCATCTTTGCTAAGACGAGGGTCAATTTCAAAGATCGCTGGAGTATGCTTTAAAACCGCTTCCATGGAAGGAATAGAGTTTTCGGGCATTTGATCTTCAATGGTACCGCGATGGCCGGATATGATCTTTTTACCCGGTTGATACTTAAAGTAATCATACATTTCCTCAACAGTTTTGAAATTGAGTTTGTGCAGTTTTTGGGAAAATGCAGGCCCCGCCTGCATAAAAGCGATCAAAGTGAAAAGTGCTAAATAGGATTTCTTCATAGGGTTTTTGTTGAAGCATTAAAATTAAGCATTCAATTTTAACAAATTGAAACCTTTGTGTTTATCCAATGTTATCAAAGTCAACGCAGAGTTCTCTTGGACGATCTTTCTATAGTTCTTTAAAGGCATACCCAATTGCTGGGTCATAAAGAGCCTGTTGACCCCGTTATGGCCAACCACCAATATGGTTTGTCCATCGAATTTCTCCATCAATTCAGCGTAGAAACTTTCTAAACGATTAATAACTTGGGTAGCATTTTCTCCTGTCCTTCCGGCTTCAAAGCTTGCAGGATCTGATAGCCAGTTATACCAGGAATTTGGATCTTCAGCAATGAAATCTTCGGATCGCTTGCCTTCCCATTGTCCAAAATCGACTTCGATCAAGCGCTCATCAACTTGTACTGCATCGGGTCTTCCAGAAGCTATCTCTGCAGTGTTTCTAGCGCGTTGCAAGGGCGAACAGAAGATCTGTTCAAAGCTGTAATCTTTAAGCAGCTCATTCATTCGCTTGGCTTGGGAAAGACCTTTTTCCGTTAAAGGAATATCCGTCCTGCCACAATATTTATTTCCATCTGCATTATAGGCAGTTTCTCCGTGTCTCAAAAGACAGATTGTAATCATTTAGATATAGTTTAAATCTTTCAATTTATTTTTAAAGTCTTGGTACTGCACTTGGTAGGCAGCATGCAACTGAGGATCTGGCCGAACCACTTTTTCAATGGCTGTCATCTGTTCAGAAGCTTCAATCAAGGAATGGTAGTAGGTATTGGATGCGGCCATGATCGCTGCACCGAAAGCGCCGCTAGCCTCTTTACATTTATAGATCGGAGCATTCAGGACGCTAGCCCTGATCTTTAGCCAAACATCACTGTTACTGCCACCTCCAGCGGAATATACCGCATCGACCTGCTCACCAGATAGTTCTTCGATAATGTCATAAGCCAATTTTTCTATAAAAGCCACGCCCTCCAAATTGGCAGCAAACAGATTTTCACGACTTATGTTTTCGGGAGCAAATCCTTTTGCATGGGATGCCATAATGGGATATCGTTCGCCTTCTTGGAGTAGAGGCCAAGCTAACTCCTGGGTTGGAATCAAATGCTCGGCAGCTTGGTTCAACGCATCCAATCCTTCTGCAAACTGTAGAGAAATCCAATCTGCACCGGTGTTGCTGGCTCCTCCTGGCATCCAATAACCTTCTGGATGTCTATGGCTGTATAATCTGCCTAATGGATCTACGACGTTGTTTTTCGTTACGCCTTTGATTACAAGGGTTGTTCCAATCGTGCTGTTCCAAGTACCAGGCTTGACAGCTCCTGAAGCCATTTGTGTAGCGCAGCCATCAGTCATGCCCACGACCACCTTGATTTCGGGAATGCCCCATTCCTCAGCCAAGGCTGGCAATAGTGATCCCACCACGGTTCCTGAGGGTACTACTTCCTGTAACCACTCTCCTTTTAGGCCGATCTCTTCGGTTACATAAGTAGGCCATTCCAGTTTCTCCAGATCATAAGCGGATTTCAACACATTGGTATAGTCGGTCACTTGGTAGTTTCCGCAAAGTTTCCCTACGAGGAAATCTGAAGCATGGATCCATTGTGCGATATCCTGAACCTTTTCAGGATACGTTTCGATATACCAAAGCATTTTGCTGATTCCGCTGGATGCATTGAATCCGGTATAGCCATGTGGCACATTTCTTTCTGCGATCGCTTTGATTCGCTTTCCCTGTTCAGCTGACCGGGGATCGCTGTACATGATGGCGGAATGTAAGGGTTGGTTCTGGTTATCCAAAGGTATGACCGTTCCTGATGTTGAGGTAACGGAGATAGCAAGGATATCTTTTTTGTCAATGTTATCTGGAAGTTCCTGGATCAGCTTGGATAACATCTCCTTACAATCTTTCCACCATAGCAATGGCGATTGCTCCTCACGGAATTTATCATCCAATTGGAATTTTCGGGAATCAGAAGCTAACAATTCACCTTTCTCATCCACCAAAACGACCCTCGCTCCCTGGGTCCCGACATCTAATCCAAAAAAATATGTACTCATCTAGGAAACTACTTCTTTAAAGGTTTTACGAGCATTTTTCCACTCTTGATATAGTTTTTCAAACTCCTCATGGTCTTTCGGGTGTATCTCTTCCAATAACTCCGGACTCACGTTCTTGACACCTAAAGCATCATTGCAGAGGAAAACACCACCCAGCACGGAAGCTTGGCGGAAGGTATCCCTGATCTTGATGCTCTTTCCAAACAGGTTGGCAATAAACTGACGCAGTTTGCGGCTCTCCACCCCGCCGCCACAAGCCCAGATGTAGGACTCTTGGTGTGGAGAGACCACACTCAGGAACTTATAGTTCTCATAGATACTGCAGGCAATATCCCATAAAATCGCAAAAACAAAGCTCCCGCGAGTTAACTGATGGGATACCGGTGCATTGAAGATAAAACCTCCCTTGGTCAAGGGTTCTTCCTCATCTGCAATCAAAGAACCTAACGAAGCCACACACTGCGAATAGGTTGCATCTTCTAATTCTTTTTCAATGACATCATAGCCCTCATTCGGATAGAAAATCTCCTTCAGACGTTGATAATTAAGTCCTGTCACGCCGGCATTGGCCTCTAGGATAAAATTATCCGCATCGATATGCCTGCTGGTCCATGTCCGCTGCTCGACATCTTTTTCATAGCTATCAACAATCTTAATGATTGGTGTAGTCGTACCCGAAACGATGACAACATCATTAGCCGAAGGTTCCATACTACGGATGGCCAATTGGGTGTCCCCTCCACCAACGACTACTACTGCCGCTGGATTGATACCAAAAGCGGTCGAGACGTCTGCTTTGATATCGCCCAGGATCGAACCTGAATCTTTCAAAACAGGTAAGATGCTAGAGGAAAGGTTAAATTGATCCAATAATTCTTGGGACCATGATTTCTTTTCCACATCGTACAACAAGGTTTCAGAAGCTTGAGAATGCTCGTATCCAGCAACCCCTGAAAACTGGAATTGAATCCAATCACTGATGCTCATTACACAAGCAATCTGTTCAAATAGTTCTGGATATACTTCCCTTACTCCGACAAGCTTGAAAGCAGAAAATAAAGATGTAGGGTAACGACCAGAAAGATCATAGACTAGATCTTTATCTTGTAAGTCGCTTTCCCATTTTCTTCCTCGATGGTCGATATTAGGCATGCCGAGCAATGGCTTTCCTTCTCGGTCAACCACCACAATACCTTCCCTTTGGCTAGTTGCTGTGATAGCATTGATCTTCACCGCTCCAGCTTCGGCCAATGCTTCTTTCGAAAGCTTCAGGATCTGTGACCACAGTTCTTCAGGATTAAAGAAGATGGAGTCTTCATATTGAATATCCGTTTCGTAATGAACGTTTTCTCTTTTGATACTTAAGATTTCGCCATCGATAGCACAGACTGCAACGCGTGCATTTCCTGTGCCGATGTCGACGATTAAATAAGCTTCTTTTGTTGCCATGTTTAGCTAATTGATGTGTTCTCTAAAACTGCTTTGTTGACAAGCTGTTTGATAGATTTATTACCCTTATGGAAAAACTCCCTAAGGTTGTTGTTCATGATAAATGCGTGGTGGTCTTCCACCTCATGGGTAGCACCAGCGATATGCGGCGTTGCAATGACATTCTTGTTCAGGATCATCTTGTAGTCAATCTCATCGGGTGGCTCATTGTAGAAAACATCCAAAACGGCACCACGGATTTGCCCACCTTCGATCACTTCCAATAAATCTTCACGATTGACAACCGTCGCACGCGCTGTATTCACAAAAATCGCATCTTTATTCAACAATGAAAGATATTTCTTGTCTATCATTCCTGTAGTCTCTGGCGTAACGGGCAAATGGATTCCTACCACATCACAAGTAGCGAACAGTTCTTCTAATTCAACCTTTTTGAAATCTCTGTTAGGATCTGTAAAATAAGGATCGAAATAATAGATCTCACAAGGAAAGTTGACCAACATCCTTGCAATATGCTGTCCTACGGCACCAAATCCAACCATACCGACCTTTTTCCCTGCAAGCTCATTTCCTTTGAACTGTAAATAAGAAGTATGTGCGCCTTCTCCCCAGTTTTTTCCTTCTAACCAATCGATAGCCGGAACGGTATTTCTCATCAAAGTGATGACATTAGCAATAAACATCTCTGCGACTGCCTGTGCATTCCTTGCCGGAGTATTGAATACGGGAATACCTAATTCTGTAGCGACCTTCAAATCGATATTCGATGGGGTACCACGGCATATGCCGACAAATTTCAAGTTCGGGTTCTCACGCAATACCTCCTCTGTGATTTCATCATGTTCGGAAATCAAGGCATCAACCCCTGTCTCCTTCAATAACGCTTTTAGTTCTGCTGGATTATAGGCGCGTCCATTTGGTTTCCATGAACGGTAAATGACTTCATCAAAAAGACCATTCAATTCATTCAAAGCTTTTTCGTTCTCATAAGGCGCAGTTAGCAATACTTTCATAGGTTGTTATTCTATTTTTAATCTAAATTCTTTAATTATACGGTATTCAATTCTTTCTCCGATTCCCTCAGCTCTCCTTCTGGAATCGTGATAAATTTTGTCAATACTGCGCTGATCAGATATAATACAGCCAATACCCAAATCACCCCCTCACTTCCAATGGTGCCGATCAACAATCCTACGATCGCTGGCCCCACAAAAACTGGCAGTCCAGCTCCAAGGTTCAGGATGGCCATCGCTGCTCCTTTATCCTCCTTCACCAATGAAGGCACTAATGCGGATAAAGGAACATAGCCGGCCAAAAGCCCTCCCCAAGCTATACCTGCCGCCATTACCGCCCAATAGGCTCCTCCGAACCATACCGGCGAATAATAGAAAAGGACCGTGGTAATCGCACAGCCAACGCCACCAAACCACATAATGGTGCGTTGCCAGCCTAAACGATCGCCTACAAATCCAAATATTAAGTTAAATGCAATGTTACTCGTGAAAATGGTTCCCCAGATCTGTAACCATTCTTTGGTATTGAATCCATGTTCTGCCATATACATCGGCAAGAACACCGGAAATGCAAACTGGGCAGTCGTATTGATTACCCTCACAATTCCTCCGATCAATACCTTGGGTTCCTTTTTGACAATGGTCAGTCCATTCATCAACTCCTGAGCTTTTGAACCTTTGGAAGCTTTTGTTTCAAACTTATCCCTGTTCAGGACCAGTGCAAAAAATGCACCTATCAAGACCCACAGTATAGAAGACCAAAGTGTGTTTTCATAACCCATCTTGTCCAATGCCCAACTCGAATAGTAGGCTCCCAGCACATTCAGCCCTCCAGTGAACACAAACCAAAACCAACCTACTGCTCTGCCCAACATATGTTTTGGACTACGGTAGTTGATCCAGACCATAAAGGAATAGGCAAACAGAGGATAGCCAAAGCCTCGGATGGCATAGAATAACAGCATGGCATTGTAATCCAATTTGGCCATTCCCATGGACACAAAACCTACGGTCCCGATCAGATACAACAGCAAACCCATGAACATGGATTTACGCGGTCCATAACTCTCTGCCAATACGCCAGAAAACCAGGAAGAAATTGCAATGGTAATTCCATATACGGTGAAGAGAGCCGCCGACTGCTCCATACTCATGCCATGACTGACAAGGTAAGGACTGAGCCATCCCTGCTCTACCCCATCGCCCATCATGAAGATAAGTATACCAAGGTAACCCCATTTTAAATGACTAGGTATACCTAGCCTATCCATTGTGCTTTGCTGTGCCATTAAATTTAGTTAAGGTTTAAATTGAAATTTGTGTTTAAGTAAAATAAAAATAAACAAAATATAACATAATTAAACCTATTCACCCTAAAAAAAGAACAGTACCATGAACTGTTCTTTTTTTAGCTGTTTATTTGAATCGTTTCTTTATTGATACGCCAATACGGCACTCACAAAATAATGATCGCTTGGCAGAACGCCTTTATAGCTATCCTTGATGATGTTTGTGTCTATGGCCTTCAAAGGTCCGTTCAGGAAGATAAAGTCAATTTTCTTGGACTTCTTCCTGTTCGGGTCATTTCCCTTAAATCCATGGGTTGTACCCTCAGGGACTTCATTTCCTCGGACCTGCACATAAGAATCTTTCCATCCCGCATCAATAACATCCTGATAAACCTTAGAATCCATCCCCACATTAAAGTCCCCGGTCAAGATCTGCGGAAAGTCAGTTTGATATTGCGCAGCCTCATCCAGCACCACCTTGACCTGTCCTTCCTTGGCTTCATTACTGACATGGTCCAAGTGCAGGTTTGTTAAACGGATTTCCTTATTAGTTTTTTTATCCAGCAACCTTACAAACACTGCGTTCCTCGCTCTTGCTGAACCCCAGGAAAGGCTTCCTGCCTTTAAGGGGGTTTCCGACAGCCAATAGGTACTGGCTGTCAACAGATCAAATCTCTTTTTGGAAAACAATATAGGGTTCTTGGCAATGCCATGATAACCTTCCTTAAACTGATCCATTTCAGGGCCATCAAATCCAAAAGCAAAGTAATCTTTCAGGTTTTCCTTGAGATCCAAAAACTGACCTTTCAAAACCTCTTGAAAACCTATTAAATCTGCTTTCTCCTTTTTAATGATTGCCAAACAGGCATCCCGGCGATCTTTCCAGCCTAAGCCCTTGGCGGCATCTTCCTCTAGATCAACCCGGATATTACAAGTCAGCACCTTAATCTGATCACCCTGCGCAGGAGCAACAGCAGCCTGTAAATCCAGCTTCGCCAATAATGGCATTGCTGACAACAAACCTACTTTCTTAAAGAATTCCCTGCGATTGGACATTTCGGAACGTTTCATTGTATTATTTTTAAACGGTAGCCGTTAGGTCTTCTCCTAAATATGCCCCTGAATTGATCAATTCTGCCCTTAGCTCTTCCACATTGACATCTGCCGGGCTCACGCCATGACGAACCGCTAGTTTAGCCGCACGCCCCGCCGCTTCCCCCATCGCCATACATGGGGCCATCACACGGATGGCAGACATAGCTTCATGCGTCGTTGAAATCGAGCGCCCAGCCACCAATAAATTCTTTACCTTTTTAGGTACCAAAGAACGGTATGGAATATCATAACTATCGCCACACCAGGTCAAGGTACAGCCACCACCTTCAGGATGATGGATATCTAATGGATAACTTGCCACAGCAACGGCATCATCAAAACGACGGCAGGTCAAGATATCATCTGCAGTCATCACATAATCTCCAACGATACGGCGAGTCTCACGGATTCCCAGGAATGGAGCCATTTTAGTGAAATGTGCATCTTCAAACCCAGGAACGAAATCCACCAAATAACGTTGAATCTCTTCCACCTGTCTGCGACCTTCAATCTCCCCAAAAGTCAAACTTTCTGGATTAGTTCCATCTACTCCATTGATCCTGGACATATTGACCCAAACCTCTCCTTCACGAAGACCGGTGATCAAAATCGTACGTTCAACCGGAAGGTGATAGCCAGCTTGACGTGCTTTTTCCATCACACTCCTAAGACCAACCACGATAAACTGATGGTTTTGCCCAAAGTATTCCGCTGGTATAAAGTCAGTCAAATAAGTTCTTGGCTCTTCAGCAATGGACATCCGCAATTTATCGGTATCCACTCCAGCCATACAGAACATCAAGGTCGGAGGCTGGGCACCACCAACATCGTTTCCTTGCTCGCATTCCACCCCTGCTTTATAGGCAACATCTGCATCTCCGGTACAGTCAATGACCGTTTTCGCCAAAATGACCTCTCTTCCAGATTTGCTCTCAATGATTACACCTTTCAGCTCATCGCCTTCCATCACAACACCAGCAGAGAAAACATAAAGCAGTACTTTCACGCCAGCTTCTTCCAAAACCTTCAAGCCAACATTTTTCACTGCTTCCGGTTCCACTAAGGTCAAGCTCATGTGCAGTGGACATGGACGGTGTTCTGAGGCTGCATCCACTTCTTTCAAGCGTTCTATAAACTTCTGTGGAAGACCCTTGATGATCTGGTTTCCTTTTTGTCCCAAAAAACCCAGGATCGGTAAACCGATGGTCATATTCCCACCAACAAAGCTACGGTTGTCAATCAAGGCAACCTTTAACCCGTCTGATGCAGCAGCCTGAGCAGCAATAATACCGGCAGGACCGCCGCCAACAACCAAAACATCAACTTCCATACGAACAGGAGTCTCTCTTGCAGGCTCCAAAATGTTCTTAACTTCTCCCATAACAATAATATGTTGTAATATTTTTTAATTAATTATTCTCTACTAATACAGCCTCCTTGGGCTTCTCCTTTTTGACCATGGTCCAAAGAATCAATACCGCAATGGGATGCATAAATGCCATTGCTATAAAAATGGTCCCTGCACCCAGCGATCCCATCATCTGACCAACGAAATAGTTGAACAGAACTGCTCCCAATGCACCAAAACCACCTGCGATCCCTAAAACAGAAGCTACATTCTTTACAGGGAAAGCCTCGGCTATCACCACTGAAATGGTAAACAACCAGCTTAAGCAAGCCACGGCAACCAAGGAAAAGATCAGAATGGTGAGATAAGGATTGGAAACATAGGCCGTCAAACAGCACAATGGTGCCAATACTGCAATGCTACTCAGCATAATTTTTCTGGCCAACAAAGGCTCCTTGCCCTTGCGGACCATTTTATCCGACCATGCAGAAGTGCCAATAGCTCCTAAATCGGCCACCAAAAATGGAATCCATCCAAACATACCGATCTGCGCCAAGGTCAATCCACTTTCTTCCTGTAGATAGCCGGGCAACCAGAAAAGACAGAAATACCAAACGGGATCACTCACAAAACGAATCAACAGGATCCCCCATAAGGTCTTGGTCTTCCATAACTGCCCCCATGAGAAACCGTATCCGGCAGATTGAGCATCCGCCTCACCTATCGCTTCCCTACGGATCTCTGCTGGCGGTTCCGTATAGATCAGGAACCATAAAAGGGCAATGATCAAGCCTACAACCCCGGCAACGATAAATACCGTATGGAAATTATAGCGCATGGCGAGCCAAGCAACCAAAGGCGGCGCAATGATCGCCCCGATCGAACTTCCCGCAACACATAAGCTATTTGCCGTAGCACGCAATTTTCCTGAAAACCAAACAGTGATCACCTTCAACTGAGCGGGAAAGTTTGTAGGTTCTGCAGCGCCGAGCATCCCTCGGAAAAACAGGAAAGAACCAAAAGTCCTTGAAAAACCACCTCCCAAACATGCTAATGACCACCCCAATATGCCAACCAACATCACCTTCCGTTCACCGAATTTATCCACCAACCAACCAGACACCGGATACATCAAGGCATAGAACACCGTGAAAACATTGATCACCAAGGCATATCCATCGTCACCCAGATCAAACTCGTCCTTTAGCATAGGCTTCAAGATCGACACAATCTGCCTATCATAATAATTGAAGACAATGGCTAAAAAAATGACAATTATGATATACCATCTCCTTTTAGTGGCTGGAATAGGCAACGTAAATTTCGACATAAATTAGATTCGGTTATTAAAATAATACCAGTTATGAATTCAAATGTAGGAATAAATGAATATAAAAAAAACATTTTTAAATAAAAAAAAAGAATAGGCAAGTACAGAAATGCTGACTATATTTGCTATTATATTAACTTATTTTAATGAATTATGATGAATATCACAGACAGACACGAATTCATTCTAAAAAGCTTAAAGGAAAAAGGGAAAATTACGATAGACTGGCTCTGCGAAACCATGAAGGTTTCCAGCGTAACGATCCGAAAGGACCTTAAAGTACTAGAAGACAAAAACCTGTTATTCAGGATCAAAGGAGGAGCTTCCAACAGCAATCCTTACGCTATCGACCGCCCTATCATGGTGAAGGAATCCATCAACAGCGAGGAGAAACAGCGCATAGCACAGGCCGCGATCAAACTGATCAAAGACAACGACTCCATCATGATCGGATCCGGCACAACCGTGTTCACCCTAGCCAAAAACATTGAATCCACACACATGCTTACGGTCATCACGCCGGCATTAAAAGTTGGTTTAGAGCTCAGTGGCAAGCCCAACATCGAGGTTTTACAGCTCGGAGGACTAATCAGGACCAACTCATCTTCCGTTGCCGGGCAGTATGCGATCCGCATCTTGGACGAGATCAGCTGCGGGATCCTGTTCCTTGGAGCCGACGGAATCGACCTGGAATTCGGAATCTCCATCAGCAACCTACCTGAAGCAACATTAAACCAAAAAATGATCGAAACCTCCCAAAAGATTGCAATCCTGGCAGATAGCAGCAAATTTGGAAAAAGAGGCCTAGGCAAGATCTGCGAATTGATCGACGTAGACTACATCATTACCGACAACAAGGTGTCCCCAAACATCGTCAAGTCTATCGAAGACTTGGGTATCAAAATCATTCTAGCTTAAGCTACCTTTCTAAGTCATTTTCAGAAAAAAGATTTTTAAATTTTTGGTTTAAAAATCTTTTTTTTATTTTCGAAACGCTTTATAAGCGAATAACCTATTGTTATTTTTGAATAAAATCTAATATGATATCGGCATTTATGCCTTGTTTTAACATAACGAAAACAAAGCCTTAATATTGATTTAACATTATTAAGCTATTTTCGAAACAATTTTAAACATATTGTAAGGACATTAAAACTCTACTCTAAAACATCTGTAAAAAGAACCTATTTATTATTAATAAGCATCTAAATGAAAAAACAACTGCAACTCATTTTTTTGCTGTGCTTTCTACCTATAGGCATGCTATGGGCACAGCAAAAGAATATCTCGGGGAAAGTGACCAATGAAGATGGAAACCCTTTGGAAGGCGTAACCATCAGCATTAAGGGTCATCTTAATGCCTTGTCCCAAACTTCAGCAACTGGCGAGTATGCTATCGAAGCCAACACTGGAGATGTTTTGGTTTTCGCAAGCATGGGTTATGCCAATGCGGAAAGAACCATTGCGGACCAAGGGACAATCAATGTTATCCTTACAGCCGACCTGACTAACCTGGACGAAGTCGTTGTGGTTGGTTATGGGACTCAAAAAAAGGTAAACCTGACCGGAGCTGTTTCTACGATCAATAGCGAACAGCTGGAAAGACGACCAATCGTATCCACCTCCTCTGCCCTGCAAGGTCTCGCACCGGGCGTAACAGTAACCTCCCAATCCGGCGCACCAGGCGGTGACCAGGGTCAGATCCGTATCCGCGGTGTCAATTCATTCGGCGGATCAGATTCTGAACCTCTTGTGATCATCGACGGTGTAGCAGGATCCTTGGACAATGTAGATGCGAACCTGATCGAGAACATCTCCATCCTTAAGGACGCAGCATCTGCGGCAATCTACGGTTCCCGTGCCGCTAACGGGGTAATCTTGATAACAACTAAGCGTGGTAAGGACCAATTTGCCCTAAACTACAAAGGCTATACAGGTTGGCAGGACCCAACCTTTATCCCGAAGGTAACGGATGGTGCAACTTTCATGAAAGTATTTAACGATGCCAACATGAACGATAACGGCTCCGTAATCTACAGCGAAAAAGATTTTGAAGAATTCAATAAATTATATGCAGAGAACCCAGATAATTTCGACTGGCAAAAAGGCATCCTAAATGGTTCAGGATTCACCCACAACCATTTTGTTTCCCTCAATGCCGGCGCTGGGAAGATCCGCGTGGCTCCTTCCCTGGGTTATGTATCCCAAGATGGACTGATTGACAACACCGGTTTCAAAAGATACACCTTCCGAAACAATATGGACATCAATCCAAATGATAAATTAAACATCCGTTTTGACCTTTCAGCCGTAAACAGCAACCGCTTACAGATCGCTAATGAAGGAACTATCTGGAATTATATTGGCCGTATGCCAACCAACATCCCAATCCGCGTAGGCGATGGCCTTTGGTCAGAAGGCTGGGTAAAAAACAACCCCGTAGCTTTCATTGAAGATGGTGGCAATAAAAAAGTAAACAGCCTGGAGTTATTGGGAAACCTTTCCATTAACTATAAACCATTCGATTGGTTGAGCATCTCAGGTATGGCAGCACCAAGATACCGCACCCGTAATATCCATGAATTCGCAAAGGCAGTCATGACCTATTACGAAGACGGAAGCGAAGCGGGCACAGCCTTACCTTCTACGGAACTGACTGAATCTGCTTACCGCTATTTCAACGGAAGCTACTCTTTCCAAACCACTGCACAAAAATCATTCAATGACCACAACTTCAGCTTGATGCTCGGTGCCTCAAGAGAAACTTATGACGAAAAATACCTGATGGGATACCGTCGTGATTTTACCTACGACACCTATGAAGTATTGAACGCTGGTGCAGACACAGAAACCAAGAACAATGCTGGAAACCAATTCCAATGGCTGTTGGTTTCCACTTTCGGAAGATTTAACTACGATTACAAAGGCCGTTACCTTTTGGAAGCCAACCTTCGTTATGACGGAAGTTCCAGGTTTGCAAAATCAAACCGCTGGGCAGCATTCCCATCTTTCTCTGTTGGATGGAGAATCTCGGAAGAGCCATTTATGGCTGACCTAAAAAATTCCATCAACCAATTGAAACTCCGCGGTTCATGGGGTATCCTAGGTAACCAAAACATCGGAACAACCTACCAACCATACATCGAAACCTTGAATCTAGGAAGTATTTCCGTTGGTGGTGCGGTTGATCAAATGATTGCCTTGAACACCATGGCAAACTCGGGCCTATTGTGGGAAGAAACCACGATGGCCGGTTTAGGATTGGATGCATCCCTTTTCAACAACTTCAGCGTTACATTCGATTGGTACACCAAACAGACCGATGGTATCCTGATGAAACTTTACGTTTCTGAGCTATATGGCAAGAATGCACCATTCCAAAATGCGGCCAAGGTACAGAACCAAGGATGGGAAGCATCGGTGCGTTACGACAACCAATTCGGCGATTTTAAATTAGGTATCGGCGCCAATATTTCCGATGTAAAGAACAAGATCCTTGACATGAAAGGACAAGTTTCAGGAACGTTATTGAGACAACAGGAAGGATATTCCATCAACTCCATTTACGGCTACCAATCCGACGGTCTTTATCAATCCCAGGAAGAAATAGACAATGGACCTAAGCAGTTCGGCACCTTAAAACCGGGCGATATCAGATACAGGGACATCGCGGGTGATCTAGATGCGAATGGCAATGCCATCCCAGATGGCAAGATCACGGATGCAGATAAAACCATTATCGGCAGCACCATGCCTCGATATACCTACGGATTCAACCTAGACTTAGGCTACAAGGGCCTTAGGTTCAGTGCCTTTTTGCAAGGTGTAGCTAAAGCAAATGGCTACCTGGATTCACATTACGTGATCCCAGCGGTGAACTCTTCGGCGATTAAACCTTGGCAATTGGACTACTGGTCCGAAGACAACAGAGGAGCCTCTTTACCACGCGTATCGGTAACCTCAACAAACAATACGCAGAACTCTGATTTCTGGATGAGAAGCGCTTCTTATCTCCGATTGAAAAATGTTCAGTTAGGCTATGAGATCCCTAAAAGCTGGCTGGCGAACAGCAAGATCGGCGGAATATTCATCTATGCCAACGGACAGAACCTCTTTACAAAAACAAACTTCTACGAAGGCTATGACCCTGAAATCAATTATAACTCAGGAGCACAGGATGGAGTAACCTTAGGTTCAGGTAACTTCTACCCCCAGGTTAAGGTGTACACATTTGGTTTAGACTTTAAATTTTAAGAACAATGATCAAGAAGACAAAATCTATCATAGGAATCAGTTTATTATGCGCAGCGCTCATGAGCTCTTGCGACCTAGACCGATTACCATTGGACGGCCCATCGTCTGAAACCTTCCCAGCCAGCCAAAAAGAAGCTGAAATGGGACTCTTAGGAGCATACAAAGGTTTAACCCTTCTAGATGCTTCCAGCACCCCTATCTGGCACGTTATGGACAACATCACCGATATTGGCTATGCTAGACCTGGAAACAACTATACATCACCGATTACCAGTTCTATCACGACTGACAATGCCTTGGCAACCAAACCTTGGGCTGCCCATTACAAAACCATCGGAAGGGTACATGATGTCCTGGATAAATTGGCAGACATCAAAACCAGCATGTCTGAAGCTGATTACAAAAAGATCGATGCCGAGTTGAGATTTATCCGTGCCTATTCCTATTCCCAACTGATCGAATTGTATGGCGATGTTCCCTTATTGAAAAACGCATTGAAACTGGGCGATGAACTACCGGGTAGAACCAAAAAAGCTGAGGTAGAAAAATTCATCTTGGATGAACTGACTGCCATTGCAGACAACCTACCCCAATCACAGGCCGGAACAAAGTTTTCTAGGGCATCCAGCATTGCTGCCTATACCCTAAAAGCCAGAGTTGCCCTCTATGCAAAACAATACAAGCTCGCTAGCGAAGCATCACAAAAAGCTATCACCCTATCCAATGGGATCCATGCCTTGACGGAGTTCGACAATTCCATCGACTTTGCCAACAAGTCCCACAAGGAAGGCGAACCAGAAGTTGCCAATATATTTGGCCACAAAGGATACGAAACCAGCAAAGAATGGATTTGGGTGGTTGAATACAACCGCAATATCAGCGACAACGTCCATAATCAAGGTTATTACCTAGCTTCCAGACTTGGGAAAGGCGTATGTTATTGGGGACCGACCCAAAACTTCATCGACTCTTTCCAGGATCTAGATGGCAAGTACATCACGGAATCGACCAGCTACAACCCGGAGAAACCATTTGAAAACAGAGACCCACGTTTGGACCTTTACACTGTTCGTCCGAATTCCAGGTTTATGGGATTCCAATTCGAGCCAAATGCCTCATTCTCCAAAGTGAACAACTATTGGCCTGTAATCAACGGTACCTCTACCAAACCTAGCTCACAGACCAATGCTGATGCCACCAACGCATACCGTTCCTTTAGCGGGTACCTATGGCGTAAGCATACCGATCTAGTGGACTTCCCGACGACTTCGGTTTCCGGATTCTCGGACTTAAATGTTGGTGTGTTGAGATATGCAGAACTCCTGTTGATCTATGCAGAAGCGAAGATTGAAGATAACAGCATCGACGGTACAGTGTATGATGCCATCAACCAGATCCGTAAACGCGCGCATATGCCAAACCTTCCTACAGGACTTTCTCAGGCGCAATTGCGCCAAGCCCTACGCTATGAAAGAAAGGTAGAGTTGGCCAATGATGGTTTGCGCTGGCACGACCTTCGTCGCTGGGGAATTGCAAACCAAGTCATGAACGGCCATATCTATCTAAACCGATTGGCTAATGCTTGGGATAAAAACGTATTGACCCGAATCGATGAGAATGCAAACCCAGTGTACAACCACAGTGTAGCAAGTAAAGTCTTCGGCACTCAGGCTGTAGTCTTCAAGGAAAACAAAGATGAGTATTGGCCAATCTCTGCGCAAGAGATGGATGCCAATAAAAACCTGACCCAGAACCCAGGTTATTAATACGTTTACAATTCATACAAATACTTTTATTTCTCAAACGTGACCGGCCCAGGTCACGTTTTTTTTCTCAGCAATCCTTAAAAAATGAACGCAATCAAGAAAATCATATGCTTCTGTGCCCTATTGGTCACAGTCACTTCTTACGCCATAGCACAAGAAAAAAAAGCCTTTGAAAAGCCTCATCTATCCGATTCCAGCTCCTGGACCACGGTCCTCTTACCTGACATCCAGAACTACGTGAAGTTTCAGCGGAACCAACCTATTTTGGATGTCATGATGAATTGGATCGTGGAAAACGAAGACAACCTCAACATTCAGATGGTCATGTGCACGGGAGACCTGGTAGAGCACGATGACATCATCAATCCAGATCCCAAGAAAATGGACCAGACCGGTAAACAGCAATGGGAAGCAGCCGCAAAAGCCTTCGAAAAACTGGATGGCAAAATCCCCTACATTACCGCATCCGGGAACCATGACTACAACATCTTCAGCTATACCCATAAACCCAAGACTACGCATTTCCCAAATTATTTCTATCCGGACAAAAACAGCGAAAACCAAAAGATCCTAAGGGAAGTTACGGAGAACATTTATGGGAACCCAAGCTTAGAAAATGCCGCCTATCAATGGAAATCACCTCATGGCAAGCCGTTTCTATTCCTTTCCATCGAGTTCGCTCCTCGAGATACTGTATTGAAATGGGCAAACAAGGTCGTCAACCAAGACAAATACCGAGACCATAGCGTAGTCTTGTTGACCCATGCCTACCTAAATTACCAAAACGAGCACATCAAGACCGCCAAGTATGATCTGCAAGATGCCAATTACGGGACTGCTGTATTTGAAAAACTGGTAAAACCATCCAAGAATATCGAAATGGTTATTTCCGGCCATATAGGCTCTCCAAACGACCCCAGGAAACATGTAGGCTTCCGTATCGACAAGAACGCTGCAGGTAAAGATGTAAATCAAATGACCTTTAACGCCCAAGCCTTGGGTGGTGGAACCTATGGAAGTGGTGGAGATGGTTGGATAAGGATTTTGGAGTTTATGCCAGATGGTAAAACCATAAAAGTAAAAACCTTTTCCCCATGGTTTGCATTGTCAAGCAGCACCCAAGATATGGCCTGGAGAAAAGCAGATTATGATCAGTTTGAGATTGTATTGGGGGAAAACAGACATTAGACATCAGACATTAGAATTTAGGCAAGGGTGTGGTTCTCGACAGGCTCACCCAACGGCTGGACCAAGATTATGATTTGAAGATTGTTTCCTGTCCATAATTGACCCCATTTCCGTAGGGGCTTATATTGCATAAGCCTGCTGCATATTTTGAACATATAATAGGTTTATATGGCGAGCAGTTCAATTATCCTCGATAATGGATGACAGGATCTAAAATATAATTAGCGTACGGTACCAAAAATGAGTTAAAAAGGGATTCAGAGCAAAGCGAAGAATCTATTTTTTTGTTTTTTTAGGGATGCCAGTCATCGTAAGTTTGAGAAAGTATAGTTGGAGGAACGAATTTTGACGTCAAACAGGAAGTACAAAGAACCCCATAATCTGTACCTGCATCCGTCAGCCGGATGCGATACACCCGTACAAAAACCCCTAATTTCCTCCAGCAAAAAAAGCCATCCCTTTCGGAATGGCTTTATTTATATCTAACAAAAAGATGCGGTTTAAACTTATTTTACTGCGTCTACAACTGCTTTGAAAGCATCTGGATTGTTTAAAGCTAAGTCAGCTAATACCTTACGGTTCAAGCCGATGTTTTTAGCGTTTAATTTACCGATCAACTGAGAATAAGAAATTCCGTGTTGACGTGCTCCAGCGTTGATACGTTGAATCCATAAAGCTCTAAACTCGCGTTTTTTGGTTTTACGGTCGCGGTAAGCGTACTGTAAACCTTTTTCTACTGTATTTTTAGCAATAGTATATACTTTGCTACGGGATCCATAATAGCCTTTAGCTAATTTAAGGATTCTTTTTCTTCTTCTTCTAGAAGCAACTGCGTTAACCGAACGTGGCATAATTTTTAAAATTTAATTTGGTAAAAGGCGTTGCGTTTTTCAGCAATCTTACGACCCTATACCCGGTTAAAAAAATATTGTTATAAAATGTTTTCTAAACTTATTTACCGATAGCTAGCATACGTTTTACGTTGCCTGTATCAGCATCACTCACATAACTAGTAGTAGTTAAGTTACGTTTTTGTTTAGTAGTTTTCTTAGTCAAGATGTGGCTTTTGAAAGCGTTTTTTCTTGCTATTTTACCTGTTCCAGTCAATTTGAAACGTTTCTTCGCGCTGGAATTGGTTTTAACTTTTGGCATAATACTTATATAATTTTTATCAATCTGTTAGATACGTCTTATTTCTTTGGGCTGGTTTTGGGCGCCAATGTCAAGAACATGCGCTTACCTTCCAACTTAGGCAACAGTTCCACTTTACCATAATCTTCTAGGGCTTGGGCAAAGCGCAACAACAAGATTTCACCTTGTTCCTTGAACACAATTGCACGGCCTTTGAAATGTACGTAAGCACGAACTTTCTCGCCACTTTCCAGGAATCGCATTGCGTGCTTCAACTTAAACTCGAAGTCATGCTCGCTGGTGTTAGGTCCAAAACGGATTTCCTTAATCACCGTCTGCTTCGCATTCGCTTTGATTTCCTTTTGCTTTTTTTTCTGTTCGTAAACGAATTTACTGTAATCAATAATTTTGCAAACAGGAGGCGTAGCGTTTGGAGAGATTTCAACTAAATCCAATTCTAACTCATCAGCTAATGCTAATGCCTGACGTGTCGGAAATACCCCTTGCTCTACATTGTCACCAACCAAACGTACTTCTGGAACACGGATGTGCTCATTGATACGATGTTCTGGTTCTTTTTTTCTTATCGGGCCTCTCGGGCCGAAATTGTTACTTTTTGCCAAATGTTCCTTTAATTAAACAGTTATTTCTTTTATTAATAAATCTTTAAATTCCTCTGCTGTGATCGACCCTAAGTCCACCCCACCATGTTTACGAACTGAGATTGTTCCGCTTTCCATCTCCTTCTCCCCTACAATCAACATGTAAGGCATCTTTTTCACTTCGGCATCACGGATCTTGCGTCCAACTTTCTCGTCACGCAAGTCAATCAGACCGCGAATATCGGAATTATTTAGGGATTCCAAAAGTTTTTGCGCATATTCTTCATATTTTTCTGACACTGGCAGGATGATAAACTGCTCAGGAGCAAGCCATAACGGGAATTGACCCCCGCAGTGCTCAATCAGAACTGCAACAAAACGTTCCAAGGATCCGAATGGTGCGCGGTGGATCATAACCGGACGATGTTTCATGTTATCACTACCCGTATATTCCAGCTCAAAACGCTCCGGAAGGTTGTAGTCAACCTGAATGGTACCCAATTGCCACTTCCTGCCCAAGGCATCTTTCACCATGAAGTCCAACTTAGGACCATAGAAAGCTGCTTCACCATACTCCACTACGGTAGGCAAGCCTTTTTCGGTAGCCGATTCGATGATCGCTGCCTCAGCCAATGCCCAGTTCTCGTCCGAACCGATATATTTGGTCTTGTTCTCTGGATCGCGCAATGAAATCTGAGCAGTAAACTCATTGAAACCTAATGCCCCAAATACATACAGCACCAAGTCAATCACTTTCTTGAACTCCTCTTTCACCTGATCTGGACGACAGAACAAGTGCGCATCATCCTGAGTAAACCCTCTAACACGGGTCAAACCATGCAACTCACCCGACTGCTCATAACGATAAACCGTTCCAAATTCTGCAAAACGAACCGGAAGCTCTTTGTAAGAGCGAGGTTTTGTTTTGTAGATCTCACAGTGATGCGGACAGTTCATCGGTTTTAGCAAGAACTCTTCGCCATCTACCGGTGTATTGATCGGTTGGAATGAATCCGCACCATACTTCTCGTAGTGACCAGAAGTGATATACAATTGTTTATGACCGATATGCGGAGTAATCACAGGCTCATAACCAGCCTTGATCTGCGCTTTCTGTAAAAAGTCCTGAAGTTTTTGTCTCAATGCAGTTCCTTTCGGCAACCACAATGGCAATCCCATCCCCACTTTCTCCGAGAAGGCAAACAGTTCCAATTCCTTACCTAACTTACGGTGATCACGTTTCTTGGCTTCTTCGATAAACTTCAAATATTCGGTCAATTCCGAAGCCTTAGGGAAAGTAACCCCATAAATACGGGTCAACTGCTTACGAGATTCATCACCTCGCCAATAAGCACCTGCCACATTGGTCAATTTTATCGCTTTGATAAAACCTGTATTCGGGATATGTGGTCCACGACACAGGTCAGTGAAATTTCCTTGTGTATAAAAAGTGATCTTTCCATCTTCCAAGTCCTTGATCAAGTCCAACTTGTACTCATCACCTTTTTCCTCGAAATAAGCCAATGCATCCGCTTTTGATACAGCTTTACGCTCAAAAACCTCTTTTTGCTTAGCCAATTCCAACATCTTGTCCTCAATCTGCTTGAAGTCATCCGAGGAGAATTCACGGTCACCGAAGTCAACATCGTAATAGAAACCGGTTTCGATGTTTGGACCGATACCAAATTTAATCCCTGGATAAAGGGCTTCTAGTGCTTCTGCCAATAAGTGAGCGGATGAATGCCAAAAGGTAGATTTACCTTTATCATCATTCCAGGTCAATAATTTTACCGAAGCGTCTCCTTCAATGGGTCTTGAAGAATCCCAAACCTCACCATTTACTTCTGCAGCTAATACATTTCTAGCTAATCCTTCGGAAATCGATTGGGCAACCTGCATAGCAGTTGTACCCTGTTCATACTGACGGACAGATCCATCAGGTAGTGTAATGTTAATCATTTACAACTATGATTTATTGTTTGTCTAAAATTGCAACCTTTCCAATATGTACAATTACATTGGTTTATAAAGGCTGCCTTAATTAATGCAATGCAAAAATACGAAAATTTTTAGTCTTTTCGAAATGAACTCTAGGGGAAAAAAGTTTATTTTCAGTCATTTCAGAAAAGTTTTTGCTTATATTTCAAGAAACATGGACTTCTATTTCTGGCCTCGTTACAAATCCCAGCTTGAAGAAAAAAACTTCAGCAAAAATAAAAGGAAGCAATACAGCTGGGACTCACCTTACTCTTATTCGGGACATATTTCGAAAATTGCGAATATGCCTCGAACAAGACTAAAAGGAATCCCGAATGAAATTTTCGATTTTAAAAATTTGAAGGTCTATTTTTTGACCTTCAGCCGACAGGCTTGAAGGACTTACAAGGGATTGAAATTCCATTTATCTTGATTTTTTTCCTACTTTTGCAGCTCAAATTCAGTAACATGTCAAATCAAGTTCCAGAGGACGGCACATTTCTTCCCTTGATGGAAGAATTCTACACGATACAGGGGGAAGGATACCATACCGGAAAAGCAGCATATTTTATTCGTTTGGGAGGTTGTGATGTAGGCTGTCATTGGTGTGACGTCAAGGAGAGCTGGGATGCTGAAATGCACCCCTTGACTTCTGCAGACGTCATCGTGGAGCATGCTTTGCAACATCCGGCAAAAACCGTGGTGATTACCGGTGGCGAACCTTTATTGTACAACTTGACCTACCTGACCCAAAAGCTTAAGGAAGCAGGCATCAAGATTTTCTTGGAAACCTCCGGAGCTTATCCTTTGACGGGATATTGGGACTGGATCTGCCTATCTCCAAAAAAATTCAAGGGACCGAGAGAAGATGTGTTGAGTGCTGCAGGTGAACTGAAAGTCATCGTCTTCAATAAAAGTGATTTCCAATGGGCCGAAGAACATGCGAAGTTTGTTAGCTCGACCTGCAAACTCTACTTACAACCGGAATGGTCCAAGGCTGCAGAGATGACTCCTTTGATCATTGATTATGTTAAGGACAATCCTAGGTGGGAAATCTCCTTACAGACCCACAAATATCTGAACATCCCTTAAGGGCAAATACATTTTGCCCATAAGATATAAAAAGCGAAGGGCTGCAAATCAAAATT
>NZ_JBSHLH010000025.1:0-55744 GCF_053644255.1 Sphingobacterium sp. NPDC055431 | reverse complement strand
ATCTTAATTTGAATAATAATATCTTTATTTATTAATTCAATTAGCATATTAAGGCTATAACTTATGAAAGAACAATTTATTGAAAAGATAACCGCCTCTTATAATCCCAAGGGGCCATTTATACAATTAGGTTCTGGTATCCTTGATGGGGAGATTGTAACAGCAGCTAAGGTAAACCTCGCTTTAAAGATGATGAACCGACATGGTCTGATTGCAGGAGCGACCGGAACAGGTAAGACCCGGACCCTGCAGTTGACTGCAGAACAACTATCGGATGCCGGTGTGCCGGTTTTCATGTTGGATGTAAAAGGGGATTTATCGGGATTAGCGGAACCTGGAAAAACCAATGATGCCCTGATAGAACGTGGAAATGCAGTTGGAATTCCTTTTGAACCCGCAAGTTTCCCTATAGAATTGTTCTCTCTTTCCGGAAAATTAGGAGCACCAATGCGCGTTACGGTCGAGGATTTTGGTCCGGTGCTACTGGCCCGTATCTTGGACCTAAACGATACCCAGGCCGGTGTATTGAGTGCAATTTTTAAATATGCAGATGATACGCAGTTGCCTATCGTCGATTTTCCGGATCTCAAAAAGTTGCTGAGTTACCTATCTGATGGGCCCGGCGCTGAGGAAATCAAGAATGATTATGGTAAGATCTCGACAGCAAGTGCCAATACGATCTTAAGGAAAATTGTCGCCATCGAACAACAGGGCCTTGCCCATATCTTTGGTGAAAAAGAATTTGATATACAGGACCTGTTTGGAAAAGTGGATGGAAAAGGGGTGATCACCTTGTTGAACATTTCCGATATCCAAGACCAACCCTTATTATTTTCCACATTTTTATTGAGCCTTTTGGCCCAATTATTCAAGAAATTGCCCGAAGTTGGCGATTTAGATAAACCTAAATTGGTGTTTTTCTTTGATGAGGCACACTTATTGTTTAATGGAGCATCGAAGGCTTTCCTGACGCAGATCGAGCAAATCGTTCGATTGATCCGTTCAAAAGGAGTAGGGGTATTTTTCTGTACACAGGCGGCAACGGATATTCCTGAATCTGTATTAGGACAATTGGGAAATAGGGTCCAACATGCTTTGAGAGCATTTACCCCGAACGATGCCGACAACCTCAGGAAAACAGTGAAGACCTATCCTACATCGGAGTTTTACGAAATCGATAAGGTTTTGACATCCTTAGGAACTGGTCAGGCCTTAGTGACGGTCTTGAATGATAAGGGTATTCCCACAGAAGTGGTAGCCACGCATTTAGTGCCTGCAAGAGCCGTAATGGGGCCATGTAGCCCTCAGTTGTATGAGGAATTGGTTCAGAATTCGGATTACCGTTCGAAATATCAGGAACGAGTGGAAAGACAGACTGCATCGGAAATCATTGAGGAGCGCATGAAGTCTTTTGAAGCAAAGAAAGAGGCCGAAGCGGCACAGAAAGAGGTAGAGAAAGCAGCAGGAAAAACGAGGTCCTCTGGATCTAGGAGACAGACGCCTTTGGAGGCGGCGCAGACGCAGGCGAGCCGGACTTTGGCGAGAGAGGGCGCGAAATTATTAGGGAAGATTGCCAATGGCATTCTTAACTCTATCTTCAAAAAGAGATAATATATAAAACATTATATTTGCAAACGAAAATCGAGTACTAAACAAAAAATTACATTATGGGAAAACCAACTTTGGTGGTTCTAGCAGCGGGAATGGCTAGCCGTTATGGTTCATTAAAACAAGTGGATGGATTTGGTCCACATGGGGAAACAATTATTGATTATTCCATTTTTGATGCGATCCGTGCCGGTTTTGGAAAAGTAGTTTTCATTATCCGTGAAGAATTTGAAGCAGTAATGCGTGAGAAATTTGACGCCAAGCTTGCAGGTAAGATCGAGGTAGCTTATGCTTTCCAAGATTTTAACTTGAGAAAATTCGGAATCGATAAAGATATTGAACGTGCTAAACCTTGGGGTACAGCTCATGCTGTGATGAGTGCGAAGGATGAAGTTGATGGACCTTTCTGTGTAATCAATGCTGATGATTTTTATGGTTTTGATGCCTTTAAGAAAATGGCTGATTTCCTAAGCAATGAAGCGGATGATAAGCACATGTCTTTGATGGGATTTGCATTGGGCAATACCATGTCCGACTATGGCTATGTTTCTCGTGGTGTATGTGAGGTGACTCCTGAAGGTCATATGGCTTCCGTTACGGAAAGAACAAACATC
Source organism: Sphingobacterium sp. NPDC055431 (assembly GCF_053644255.1). Classification (NCBI taxonomy): domain Bacteria; kingdom Pseudomonadati; phylum Bacteroidota; class Sphingobacteriia; order Sphingobacteriales; family Sphingobacteriaceae; genus Sphingobacterium; species Sphingobacterium sp. NPDC055431. The sequence goes on along the minus strand of NZ_JBSHLH010000025.1, from coordinate 53,522 downwards.
TATTATGATAAAACTGAAGGCGACAAGAAAATCGTCTTTGAAGAGAACGGTGTAAAAAATGAATTACCAGCAGATGCACGCGTATCGATGAACTTCTGGGGCTTTACTCCTAAAATCTTTGAAGTGGCGATGGAGATGTTCCCTAAGTTTGTTGAAGAAAATGGTGATAATCCTAAATCAGAATTCTTTATCCCTTCTGTTCCTGATTACATGGTAAAAAAAGGACAGGCTGACTTTAAAGTAATTCCAACGTCTTCGAAATGGTTTGGTGTTACTTATATGGAAGATAAACCAATTGTACAGGAAAGTATCTCAAAATTGGTAGCTGATGGAGAATACCCTCAGAAATTATTTTAATACCAAGTTTTAAAAATATATCGAATGGCAGGCATAGTCCTGCCATTTGTTTTTCCACAATATTGATATCTTTATTTCTTTAATCGATCTATGATGAAGAAAGTTATGATGGCCCTTCTCTATGTGTTTATTGGATTAATCGTGTTTGCAGGTCTATACTTTGCGGCAGATTCTGTCTTGTCAAGGATTTCTGCCGATAAGCCCGATAAAGAGGGAAAACCTAAAAATATCACGGTTTATGTGCTATCCAATGATGTACATACCGATATCGTGCTTCCCATTCGGAATGAATTACAGGACTGGACAGAGGTATTTCCCATTGAAAACAATAAAGGAAAAGATTTGAATCAACAATATGTTTCTATTGGTTGGGGTGATAAAGGCTTTTACCTGAATACCCCTGAGTGGAAGGACCTGACCTTAAAGACTGCTTTGGTAGCTGGTTTGGGTATTGGTGAAACTGCCCTGCATGTCACTTACTATAAACGGATGGAAGAAAATGACCTTTGCTATAAAGTTCATATCGATAGCAATCAGTATAATGTCCTGAAAAGTTATATCCTGAATTCCTTGGATATGGGGGAGGATGGTAAACCTATTTTGATTGAGACGAATGCGCAATATGGTCCTGATGATGCATTCTATGAGGCTAAGGGAGCTTACAGTTTGTTTTATTCCTGTAATACTTGGTCTAATGCTGCTTTGAAAAAGGCAAATATGCCATCTGGAGTTTGGACGGTTTTTGATAAGGGGATTTTAAGGCATTATAGGGATTAAGGTTATATTGGAATATATCTGAATAAAAAAAAGCTGCATTTGCAGCTTTTTTTTATTCAGATAATAATTTTGTCAATTCTTTTTGGATTTCTGCCCCTTTATCTTCGTTATACCATCTTTGGATGTTTTCTTTGATTTCCTCCATGGGTTTTCCTTCCGCTCTTTCAGTTTCGAAGATTTCCTGTAGTGCATCTGGACGTGGTCCCCATACCACTTTATCATGTCCTACATCATTACGGATGATCAATTTCGGGATTGATTTTCCACCATTGGTCAAGTAATCGTCGATTAAAAAAGGTTCAGTGTCGCGAAGTTGAATATCAAGATCGATAAAAGGATTGTCCTTTACGATTTTATAGATCTGAGCAACGGAGTGCCCTGCATCCCCACACCAAGGTTCTGTGATTAAGATCCAGTGTTGTGGATCTTTGATGTTTTCAATGCATACTTTCATTTCTGCTGATGGTTCAAATTTTTTCAACCATCTGTTCATTCTGGACCAATTGAGTTTAGCGTAACTTAAATAGTCAGGGTTTGATGAGTATGCTTCGTGTTTTTCGGTATTGTTTAAGATATCCTCGAAGTAACTCTGGTATTCGTCAAAAGTCATGTTGGATTAATTTTTCCAAAAATACATATTATTCCAATATTTGAGAAAAAATGACAGAATGTCACGCTCAAATGACAATTCCTTGCAGATTTTTCCGACTTTGGAATGACAAAGTCAGATAAAACTGTTTGGCATAAGCGTTGTTAATAGAGAATAAGTAATCATTAAACATTAAAGAAAACACAACAAGATATGTCAAAAATTATAGGAATCGACTTAGGAACTACCAACTCATGTGTAGCCGTTATGGAAGGTAATGAGCCGGTAGTTATTGCAAATAACGAAGGAAAGCGTACTACACCTTCTGTTGTTGCATTCGTAGCAGGCGGGGAACGCAAGGTTGGAGATCCAGCAAAACGTCAAGCCATCACTAATCCACAGAACACGATCTACTCGATCAAGCGTTTTATGGGGGTTACATACAATGAGGCAAAAGGCGAAATCGACAAAGTTCCTTATAAAGTAGTAAAAGGCGACAATGATACACCACGTGTGGAGATTGGCGACCGTAAATATACTCCTCAAGAAATCTCAGCAATGATCCTTCAAAAAATGAAGAAAACTGCAGAAGATTACTTAGGACAAGAAGTAACTCGTGCCGTAATTACAGTACCTGCTTATTTTAATGACGCACAACGTCAGGCAACGAAAGAAGCTGGTGAAATCGCAGGCTTGAAAGTAGAACGTATCATCAACGAACCTACTGCCGCAGCATTAGCATATGGTCTTGAGAAAGCAGACAAAGACATGAAAATCGTAGTTTTTGACTGTGGTGGTGGTACTCATGACGTTTCAGTATTGGAATTAGGTGACGGTGTGTTTGAAGTAAAATCTACTGATGGTGATACGCACTTAGGTGGTGATGACTTTGATAACGCTATCATTAACTGGTTAGCTGACGAGTTTGCAGACGAAAACGGTGGATTGGACTTGAGAAAAGACCCAATGGCATTGCAACGTTTGAAAGATGCTGCTGAGAAAGCGAAAATCGAGTTGTCAAGCACAACTTCTACTGAGATCAACTTACCATATATCACTGCAGATGGATCTGGTCCTAAGCACTTAGTTCGTTCTTTATCACGTGCTAAATTCGAAAGCTTAGTAGGTCCACTTATCGAACGTACTATCGAGCCTTGCCGTACAGCATTGAAAAATGCAGGATTCAGTACTTCAGATATCGACGAAGTAATCCTTGTAGGTGGTTCTACTCGTATCCCAGCAATCCAAGATGCTGTTAAGAAATTCTTCGGAAAAGAGCCTTCAAAAGGTGTTAACCCTGATGAGGTAGTAGCATTAGGTGCTGCAATCCAAGGTGGTGTATTGACTGGTGAAGTAAAAGACGTGTTGTTATTAGACGTAACTCCACTTTCTTTAGGTATTGAAACCATGGGTGGTGTAATGACCAAATTAATTGAGGCCAACACAACTATCCCTACGCGTAAATCGGAAGTTTTCTCTACCGCTTCGGATAATCAACCATCTGTTGAGATCCATGTATTACAAGGTGAGAGACCAATGGCTGCTCAGAACCGTACGTTAGGACGTTTCCAATTGACAGACATTCCTCCTGCACCTCGTGGAATCCCTCAAATTGAAGTAGTATTTGATATCGATGCTAACGGTATTATCAAAGTGTCAGCAATCGACAAAGCTACAGGTAAAGAGCAAAACATCCGTATCGAAGCTTCTTCAGGTCTATCTGACGAAGAGGTTAAGAAAATGAAACAAGAAGCTGAAGCCAATGCAGAAGCTGATAAAAAAGTAAAAGAGGAAGTAGATAAATTGAACTCTGCTGATGCGTTGATCTTCTCAACTGAAAAACAATTGAAAGAATATGGCGATAAAATCTCTGCAGATAAAAAAGGTCCTATCGAATCTGGTCTAGAGAAGTTGAAAAAAGCACATGCTGACAAAAACTTCGCAGATATCGAGACTGCATCTACTGAATTGAATGCTGCATGGAGTGCTGCATCTGAAGAAATGTACGCTGCATCGCAACAAGGAGCCGGTCAACAACAAGCTCAAGGTGATGCTGGTCAAGCAAACAATGGCGGAAACCAAGGTGGTGGCGCTGATGACGTGCAAGACGTAGATTTCGAAGAGGTTAAATAAAACATTAAGTTTACCCCCTTATATTGAAAAGGAGTTGCCTGGAAATGGGCAACTCCTTTTTTAGTATTTAGTAATGAGTATTTAGTATTTAGACCTTGGGGCTGTTTAATTATGGATATAAATCATTATTTTGTTTATCTAAATACTAAATACTAAATACTAAATACTAAATACTAAATACTACAACTCATGAACATCGAAGAGCTTCGGGATTATTGCATCGCAAAAAAGGAAAGTACAGAGGAGACACCATTTGGTCCAGACACTTTAGTGTTTAAGGTATTGGGGAAAGTCTTTCTTCTGGTAGGATTAGACCAGGTGGACCAACTTTCTTTTAATGTGAAATGTGATCCTGAGTATGCCGTTGAATTAAGGGAGAAATATGAACATACTGTCTTGCCTGGTTACCATATGAACAAAAAGCATTGGAATACGGTACATGCTAACAGGCAGTTGAACGACCAAAAACTCTTTGAGTTAATAGACCATAGTTATGAGCTGATTGTTCAAGGCTTACCGAAGAAGGAACGTGAGAAACTATCTTAAAGTTTAAACTTTTCCTTTACCTCTTCTAAATAGCTTCCGCCAATGGGAATTTCCATATCCTCTATCCAGATGGAATGCCTGTCTAGCTTATTGATTTTGTTCGTGTTGATAATATAGGAACGATGGACCTGCAAAAAAGAATCATCTGCCCACTCCGATAGAAATTCTTTGATGGTCATCCTTGCCAATACCTCACGGCCTTCTAGAATGAACCGAATATAATTGCCAACGGCTTGAAGGGCCAAGACCTCTTTCAAATCAATCTTTATCATTTGATACCCGTCCTTCACGAATAAGCTTGGGTTATTGTCTATCACACCTTTTAGTTCCAATAATTCCTTAGCCCTAATCACTGCCTTTTCAAAGCGGTCAAATGTGTAGGGTTTTAGGAGATAATCCAATGCCTCCAGTTCAAAGCCAGATAGGGCATATTCAGAATAGGCGGTAGAGAAAATCACGAGTGGTTTTTCTTCCAGGCCCTTGAATAGGTCAATTCCATTGATGTCTGGCATGCGCACATCTAAGAACAGCAATTGAACCTCATTATGTTGCAGATATTCCTTTGCCTCAAGACCATTCAGGAACTGTTTTTCCAGATTTAGGTAAGGAATTTGTTCGGCGTATCTCCTGATGATATCCAGTGCTATCGGTTCATCATCTATGGCAATGGCTTTAATCATTTTCGTTCATTTTGGATGCTATCTCCGAATGAGGGACTTCATCGAGGTCAATGGTCAGAAAAACAAAATACTCCTGTTGGTTTTGTTCCATAACCAGCATATAGCGGTCAGGGTAGGTCAGGTCCAGCCTAGACCTTACATTTTCCAGCCCGATTCCTGATTTCGTTCTTTCCAGGTCGGTCCCGGTGCTTTTGTGAATGCTGTTGTAAACGGAAAATTTCAACTGTCCATCGACCACATCTGCATTCACCTTGATCCAGGAAGGTTTGCTCATACTGATGCCATGTTTGAAAGCATTTTCAACAAAGGGAATCAGGAGCATCGGTGCAATGTACAGGCTATCCAAGCTATCTATGATTTCATGTTCAATCTTGACGTTAGGAACACTCTCAGTCCTTAAGCTCTGAATAGCGATATATTCTTTTAGGTAACTTAAATCTCTGGAAAGAGGGATTTGATCCTGTTGGTTTTCAAAGATCAGGAAACGCATCATTTGGCTCAGCCGTTGAACCGAATCTGCAGTGCGGCTTGCATTCTCCTGCAGGGCAATTCCATAGATGCTGTTCATGACATTGAACAGAAAGTGCGGGTTTACCTGAGATTGCATCAGTTTATATTCCGCTGCGGTCTTGCCCAAGTCTTTTCTCAAGAAGTCGATGGTCTTTTTGTCAGCTCGGTACCTGAAAAAGTAAAAGTAGGTCGCCAAGATCACAACAGAAGCAAATAAGGCGCCTACAAATATGATTTTGTCACTATATCGTCCATGTATAAGTTGGACAAGGATCAGGAAAGGGATAAAAATAAGGATTGCACTCAATATGCTGATCAAGATGTACTCCACTTTGGTGATCTTCTTTTTGACCAATAGCTCCAAGAGCGAAAAGTTATTTAAGGCATATAGCAGGTAGCCAAAAGGAGCATAGAGGAATAAAATGGCCAAATGTCGGTGTATGGACATGGAAATCACAAAGAAAATCAATGACATGCCGATAATGAAGAGGAATTCAGTAATGAATCTCCTGAAGGTCATTTTATGGTTTGATCTAGTGCTGCTTAAATTCATAATCGAGTTATAAAATTATAAAAAAGAAAATAGTATTAGCCTAAAGCGGATTTTTCTTGAGGATAATTGAAGGGAAGAATCGGAAAGCCTAGAAAATCGGGATCCTGGTTCATCAAGGTTTCCTGAAAGTGATCAATGAGATGAATGGTTCCATGTGGATACTCCTCCTGCAAGTTGAAGTATGATTCAATGGGATGTAGGAGTTGATCTTGCAACTGGTTTTGGTAGTTCGTTTCGAATATGCTGGTCAAGAATCGGATTAGATAATAAAACATCATAACTTTCAATTTTCTGCCTTTGTTTATTCCTGACACAATAATATTGAAGAATTTGATGGCCCCTAAATTTTTGTGATGAACCTATGGAAGGAAATGATGAATCATGTTTTTAATGTAAAAAAGCTGAATCAAAAGAGAATATGATTGGCAGAAATAATCGAAACGGGTCAAATAATCCTATCTTTGCCAATCATTTGGAGATCTACCCATTTGAATATCTACTATAAGTAAGTTAAAAACATGCCGCAATCAAAATTTATTTGGGCCCTTTTGGGGGTCGTGTTCTTTATTTCTAGCTGTATTAAAGACGAGGCGAAAAACATGGAAGCTGATATTACTCAGGTCTCCATCGCCGATAGTTTGATTAATGTCAAACCTATCATCAACAACAGAAACGTTGTTATCTATGTCAAACCAGGGAAAGTGGATTTGAAAGAATTCGCCCTTGATTTTGACTTAACGCCTGGAGCAACTTCGGTTCCTGCCTCAGGTTCGGTCCAAGATTTTTCTGCCCCTGTATTTTATGAGGTCACTTCTGAAGATGGACAGTACAAAAAACAATATTCCGTGACTTTACTGGAATCCTCCGTTCCTGAAATGTTTGATTTCGAACTGTTCAAACATGACGAGAAGAAAAACTGGATCTATTTCTATGAAGAGGTAGAGGGCGTTCAGCAAGAGCTATGGGCTTCCGGAAACTCGGGCTTTGCCTTGACAGCCGGTTCTAATCCTACCGAAAAAGCTTATCCAACCCAAGCTACCGATGATCCAAAATTGGTGAAATCAGGAAAATATGCAGCTTACCTGGAGACTAAATCCACTGGTTTCTTAGGTTCTTTAGTGAAGAAGCCTATTGCGGCTGGTAATCTGTTCATTGGCTCCATGTTTACCAAAAGTATCATAGACATCCAGACACGTTTTGGCCTCCCATTCAATAAAATCCCTGTTTCCATGACCGGTTATTATAAATATGAACCCGGTAAAAAGGTAATCGATATGAATGGTAAAGAAGTCAATGTTACGGATGAATGTGACATCTATGCTGTATTATTTGATCGCGTTGCGTTGATGCAAGCTACAGCAAACGATAAAGAGGATGCAGGAAGAACCTGGCTGAACGACAAAGATGTGTTGAATAGCCCGCATATCATAGCCCTTGCTCAATTGAAGGAAACTTCTGCAACAAAAGGAGATGGCTTAGTGAAGTTCGATCTGCCATTTGTATTCAAGAAAGAATATAGCCAGTTAGATGCCGACGCGTACCGTTATAGCATTGCCGTAGTGCTTTCTTCCAGCAAGAATGGAGCAATATTCCAAGGTGCTGTTGGAAGTAAGTTAATTGTAGATGAAGTGAAAATCAATGTAAGATAATGAGATTAATTAAAATCGAGATAAAATACGCTCTAATGAGTGTATTTGGTTTGTTTTTTGCCTTGAACCTAAACGCACAGGCTTTAGAACAAGGGAAATTTAGAGTAGATGCTGAAGTAGGGACTAAGATCGGTGGAGCTTCTCCGTTGGGATTGCCCGTAGAAATTCGCAAGATCAATGGTTTCAAACCAGCTTTGCCTTTTTTCGTAGGGGTTAAAGTGGCCTATGGCATCGATGACAAATGGGGCGTTCGCTCAGGACTGATCTTTGAAGGTAAAGGGATGAAGACTGAAGCAACGGTTAAAGGATATAAAACATCTTTTAATGCTGATGAAGATCCATCACAAAATGTTAGGGGCTATTATTACGGTGATATCACGACCAATGTGGAGAATCTTTACTTCACCATTCCTGTCATGGCGACCTATCAATTAAATCCAAGTTGGAGCCTTCAGGCCGGACCTTATGTTTCCATGGCTGTACAACGTAAATTCTACGGTATGGCAACAGATGGCTATATCCGTGATGAAGAACCAACAGGAGAAAAGGTAGGGATCGTAGATGCCGCTTATGATTTCAAAAGCCAGATCAGAAAAGTAGATGTTGGAATGAGCGTAGCAGGAAAATATGACTTCGCAAAACGCTACTATGCTACTGCCCAATTTGATTACGGTTTCAATAGCATCATGAAAACTGGCTTTGAAAGCATCAGTTTCAATATGCACAATATCTTTATGAATATTGGTGTAGGTGTGAGGGTTTTTTAGAAGAGATTAATAGATATGAGATATGAGTATTGAGATAGAAAACGGTCAACTCTTTTTAGGTATGACCATTTCTAATATCTCAATACTCATATCTTTCCTTACATTTTAAGGCCAATCTCTCTCAATCGTTCATCCAAATATTCGCCGGCGGTATAATCTTCGTAAGCTTTTGGATGTTCTGCATCGATACATGAATCTAATGAAGCCAAGTTCATGCTTGATTTAGGATGCAAGAAGAAAGGAACCGAATATCTTGATGTCTTCATCAGTTCTCTAGGAGGGTTTACCACACGGTGGGTAGTCGATTTTAATTTGTTGTTGGTCAATCTTTGCAACATATCACCCACATTTACAACAATGTCCTCACCTTTAGCCTTGATAGCAAACCATTCTCCATCTTTGGTCAACACCTCTAATCCATCTGCGCTAGCACCAATCAATAAGGTAATCAGGTTGATGTCCTCATGAGCTCCCGCACGCACAGCGTCCGCTGGAATAGCATCAGGGTTTTCGATTGGGAAGTAATGGATGGCACGTAAAATAGAGTTACCATTGATCACGAATTTTTCAAAGTAATTTTCAGGTAATTCCAAATAAGTTGCAATGGCTTTTAGCAAATTACGGCCAGCATCCTCCAGTTTTTTATAGATTTCTGCTGTTACAGCATTGAATCTAGGTAGTTCGTTCACCTCTGGGTTATCTGGAAAATCCACTTTCGAATATTCCTCACCTACGATGGTCTGTCCTCTTTGCCAAAATTCCTTCAAGTCTGGCGTTTTAGAGTCCTTCGCTTTTTCCTTCCCTTTGGAAGTATATCCACGCTGTCCTGCCAGTTCAGGGAATTCATATTTGTCCTTGATTTCCGAAGGTTGGTCAAAGAATTCCTTGACCACTTTATATAGCTCATCGATCAGTTCGTGTGAAAGGCCATGGTTGGCGATGGTGACGAATCCCGTTTCGTTGAATGCCTTGCCAATATCCGCCACAAATTGTTCGCGTTGTTCAGCACTGCCCTCAGTATAGTGCGTCAAGTCTAATCTTGGAATATTTACTAATGCCATGTCTGTTTTGTTTGATGCAAAGTTAATGTAATAATAATATTGAAGAGTAAAAAGTGTTTATAACCTATTTTGTAATATTTGTAATACCTTGAGTTACAGTTTTTAAAAGTTATCAACATTTCTCATTTTTAGTTCCAGATTCCCGAATATGAATTTTAATAATCTATTTGTGTCAAGTATTTATTAAAAAATCACAAAACAGTTTGATTTATCAATTGTAAAATTTAAATTTGTTATGCTTGCATAATAAATGTTAGAAAACCCGAATATGAGCCAAGACAATACCATCGACTATTTTTTAAAGACGGCATGGCAAACAGTTGCCAACAAGTACAATGTAATCGCCTCTCAGCATGGTTTCACTCAAGCTGCTGGATATATTTTGATCAATATCCATAAGGAAGGTACGCCAGTGTCTCAGATCGCAAATTCTACCGGTGTCAAGACCACCTCCTTATCTCGCGTACTAAACAATTTGGAGTCTCTGGGCTTTATCTATAGAGAGACCAGTGATACCGACAAACGTTCTGTAAAGGTATACCTCACAGAGCTGGGACAAGAGAAGAGAAAGGTAGCCAAGGACGTAGTTCGGGAGTTCAACGAACATTTAAACACATCTTTCTCCGAAAAGGAAAAAGCTACCCTTGTCAAGTTTTTAAAGAAAATAAATGAAGTAGCCACAAACTACTCTCCAGTAATACAAATTGAACCATAGGAAATTAGAAAATATACGTGATATGAATAGAAATATTAAAAAAGTAGCTGTATTGGGATCTGGAGTAATGGGTTCTCGAATTGCTTGCCACTTTGCTAATATAGGTTTAGAGGTATTGCTTTTGGACATTGTTCCTAAAGAGCTGTTGCCAGCAGAAGAAGCAAAAGGCTTAACATTGGAAAGCCCTGCTGTCCGTAATCGTATTGTGAACCAATCTTTGGATACGGCAATCAAGTCAAACCCTGCACCTTTATATAGCAAATCCTTTGCTACGCGTATTTCAACAGGAAACTTTGATGATGATATGAGCACGATCGCTCAGGCAGATTGGGTAATCGAGGTAGTTGTTGAGCGTTTGGATATCAAAAAATCAGTTTTTGATAAAGTAGAGCAGTTCCGCAAACCAGGGACATTGATTACAACCAATACTTCTGGTATTCCGATCCATCTGATGGAAGAAGGCCGTTCTCAAGACTTCAAAGAGAACTTCTGTGGTACCCACTTCTTCAATCCGCCACGCTATCTCCCTTTATTGGAAATTATCCCTACAAAGGATACCAAAAAAGAGGTTGTAGACTTCCTGGTAGCTTATGGAGATAAAATGCTAGGTAAAACTGTAGTGTTATGTAAAGATACTCCAGCCTTTATCGGCAATAGAATTGGCGTTTACTCCATGTTGGCAGTAACACACCTTATCGAAAAATTAGGACTTACCGTTGAGGAAGTCGATAAATATACCGGGCCTGCTATGGGGCACCCTAAATCGGCAACTTTCCGTACTGCGGATGTTGTTGGCTTGGATACCCTAGTGAATGTAGCCAAAGGGCTGGAACAGAATGCACCTAACGATGAAGCGAAAGGAGTTTTTATACTCCCTGAGTTTATCAGCAAAATGGTGGAAAATAAATGGTTGGGCGAAAAGACCAAAAAAGGTTTCTATGAAAAGGTAAAAGATGACAAAGGTAATTCTGAAATCCTTTCCCTTAACTTGAAGGACCTGACCTATGGTGCACAGCAAAAAGTAAAGTCTTCCACATTGGAAGCGACTAAACCCGTTGAAGATATCCGTAAGCGCATGAAAGTTTACGAGCAGGGTACAGACAAGGCCGCAGAGCTTTTCAGAGCGATGCATTATCCTTTGTTTGAATATGTTTCTAACCGCGTGCCTGAAATCACGGATGATTTCTTCCGTATCGATGATGCCATGCGTGCCGGATTTGGATGGGAGATCGGTCCGTTTGAGGTATGGGATGCACTCGGCGTAAAAGAAACCCTAGAAAAAATCAAAAAAGAAGAAAAACGTCTTCCTGGACAATCTGGCGAAGTTGCCCAATGGGTAAAAGATATGCTGGATGCAGGATTTGATAGTTTCTATAAAGTAGAAAATGGAGTCCGTCATTATTATGACATCGCTTCTAAATCCTACAAACCGATCCCTGGAACAGAAGAGTTGATCGTATTAGACCACATCCGTGAGGCTAAGACCATTTGGAAAAACTCTGGCGTTTCCATCATCGACCTAGGCGATGGAATCATCAACTGTGAATTCCATACCAAAATGAACACTATCGGTGGCGATGTCATCCAAGGCTTGAACAAAGCAATTGACCTAGCGGAAAAAGAATACCGCGGATTGGTCATTTCCAATGATGGCAAGAACTTCTCTGCTGGTGCCAATATCGGTATGATCTTTATGATGGCGGTTGAGCAGGATTACGATGAGTTGAACATGGCCGTTAAGATGTTTCAAGATACTTCAATGCGTTTGAGATACTCCGCAATTCCAGTAGTTGCAGCACCATTTCAACTAGCATTGGGTGGTGGATGTGAATTCTCCATGCATGCCGACTTTGTTCAGCTACATGCCGAAACGTACATGGGCTTGGTTGAGTTTGGTGTAGGCGTGATCCCAGGTGGCGGTGGTTCCAAGGAATTTGCCCTAAGAGCATCTGATGATTACCGTCCGGATCAAATCGATCAGAATTTCATGAAAGATCGCTTCTTGACCATCGGCCAGGCAAAAGTATCTACCTCAGCAGTGGAAGCCTTTGAATTGGGCTATCTACAAGAAGGTAAATATGCCATCACGATGAACCGTGCCCGCCTGTTAGCCGATGCCAAAGCCAAAGCGCTGGAATTAGCAAACGCAGGCTATGTTCAACCAGCACACCGCAAGAACATCAAAGTACTAGGAAATCAAGGTCTCGGAATCGTATATGTTGGTGCATCCTCAATGGAAGCAGGACACTACATCTCCGAACACGACAAACTGATTTCCGAAAAACTAGGCTGGGTGATGTGTGGCGGAGATCTATCCGCACCAACCGAAGTCGACGAGCAATACCTTCTAGACATGGAACGCAAAGCCTTCTTAGAGCTCTGCGCAACCCGCAAAACCCTAGAAAGAATCCAAGCGATGTTGACGACGGGAAAACCACTTAGAAATTAGTATTTAGTATTAAGTATTTAGTATTTAGACAAGGCCGAGATACTTAATTTAAGGTTAACAAATTGATAAAATGTCGTTTATCCTTATTTTAATAAATGTTGAATACCTTTTTTAGTACTAATACTTAATACTAAGAAATGCATAATTATAAAGAATTGAAGCTCTGGGTGAAGGCGATTGAATTGGTTTCAGATGTTTATAAAATAACTTCTGATTTTCCAGATAGAGAGAAATATAACTTAGTGAATCAAATTCAACGGGCAGCAATTTCAATTCCTTCAAATATTGCTGAAGGAGCAGGGAGAAATTCCAATAAGTCATTTGTTCAATTTTTGGCAATAGCCCATGGTTCGACTTATGAATTGGAAACACAGTTAATAATATCAAAAAATTTAGGTTATTTATTAGATAGCGATTTAGACAGATTAATTAACAAACTATATGAAGTACAAAAAATGAGTTTTGTTCTTCAGAGGAAATTGAAGCAGCTCTAGGTCTAACTACTAAATACTAACTACTAAATACTAAAACATGGAAGCATACATTGTAGCAGGATTTCGTACAGCAGTTGGGAAAGCTCCTAGAGGGGGATTTCGATTTATGCGTGCGGATGATTTGGCAGCGGATGTGATTAAGCATTTAATGGCATCGGTTCCAAATGTAAATAAAGAAGATATTGACGATGTAATCGTTGGAAATGCAATGCCGGAGGCGGAGCAAGGTCTTAATATTGGGCGTTTTATCTCCCTGATGGGCTTGGATACCGATAAGGTTCCTGGATTGACGGTCAACCGGTACTGCGCCTCGGGATTGGAAACCATTGCTACGGCAGTGGCGAAGATCAAGACTGGAATGGCGGATATGATCATTGCCGGTGGAGTAGAGGTAATGTCGGGAATGCCATTTGGTGGCTGGAAGATCGTACCGAACGCCGTGGTCGCTAAGGAACATCCGGATTGGTACTGGGGAATGGGACTTACGGCGGAAGCAGTTGCAACAGATTATAAGGTGTCAAGGGAAGATCAAGATAAATTTGCCCTGAAGTCAAATGAAAAAGCTGTTGCCGCGATCAAAGCCGGTAAGTTTAAAGATGAAATCGTTCCGATCAAGGTGAAAGACAACTTTGTGAAGGACGGCAAGATCACTACAAAAGAATATGTGGTTGATACAGATGAAGGTCCACGCGCTGATACCTCTTTGGAAGCATTAGCTAAGTTAAGACCAGTATTTGACGCCAAGGGATCCGTGACTGCGGGTAACTCCTCACAGACTTCGGATGGTGCAGCCTTTGTACTGGTGGTTTCTGAGAAGAAAATGAAGGAATTGAACCTGACGCCGATCGCTAAACTTGTATCGTTTGCCGTTGCTGGTGTGCCACCGCGTATCATGGGTATTGGGCCCATCTATGCAATTCCAAAGGCATTGAAACAGGCTGGTTTGAAACAAGAGGATATTGACCTTTTTGAATTGAACGAAGCATTTGCTTCTCAATCGCTGGCCGTAATCCGTGAACTGGGATTGGATGAAGAAAAGGTGAATGTTAATGGTGGAGCTATTGCATTGGGTCACCCACTGGGATGTACCGGAGCTAAATTGACCGTTCAGGTGCTGCATGAACTGAAACGCAGAGGCAAGAAATATGGTATGGTTACCATGTGTGTGGGAACAGGACAAGGAGCTGCAGGTATTTTTGAACTGCTGTAGACAAATAAACTAACAAAATATAAAACAGAAGAAGGTGCTTGTTCACTTATTCTAAATCAAAAAGAATATCATGAGCGAAGAAGTAAAAAATAAAGCAATCAAAGGTGGTGAGTTTGTCATTCGTGAAACTCCGTACACTGATATTTTCATTCCTGAAGAGTTTGATGAGGAAGCGAAAATGATCCGTCAAACCTGTATTGATTTCTTGGATACAGAGGTTCTCAATAAATTGGAAAGAATCGATGCCCAAGAGGAAGGATTGATGCAGAGCCTAATGGACAAATCTGGAGAACTGGGTATGTTGGGCGTATCGATTCCAGAGCAATACGGTGGTTTCGGTAAGAATTTCAATACGTCCATGTTAGTGGCTGATGCTGTTGGAGGAGGTTTCTCCTTTGCCGTGGCCTTATCTGCCCATACAGGGATCGGAACCTTACCAATCCTGTATTACGGAAATGATGCGCAGAAAGATAAATATATCCCTAAACTGGCAACAGGAGAGTGGAAAGCTGCTTATTGTTTGACAGAACCTAACTCAGGTTCCGATGCAAACTCTGGCCGTACCTCAGCGAAGTTGAATGCTGAAGGAACCCATTACCTGATCAATGGACAAAAGATGTGGATCACCAATGGTGGATTCGCAGATGTATTCATCGTTTTTGCCAAGATTGATGATGATAAAAACTTAACGGCATTTATCGTAGAAAAGGATTTCGGTGGTATCACCATGAATCCTGAAGAGCATAAATTGGGGATCAAGGGGTCTTCAACCCGTCAGATCTTCTTCAATGACTGTCCTGTTCCAGTAGAGAACATGCTTTCTGATAGAGAGAACGGATTCAAGATTGCGGTGAATATCCTAAACATTGGTCGTATCAAGCTTGGAGCAGCCACCATCGGTTCTTCACGTGCCGTATTGACCACTGCGATCAATTATGCCAATGAACGTGTACAGTTCAATTTGCCAATTTCAAAATTCGGTGCCATCCGTTATAAATTGGCAGAAATGGCTACCCGTCTATTCGCAAATGAATCGGCTGCATACCGTGCCGGACAGAATATCGATGATGCTTATGAAGCATTGATCGCATCTGGAATGGACGAAGCAAAAGCAAAATTAAAATCTGTTGAGCTGTTTGCCATTGAATGTGCGATCATCAAGGTATGGTGTTCAGAGATGTTGGATTATGTGGTGGACGAAGGTGTTCAGATCTATGGAGGTATGGGTTATTCCGCTGAAGCTCCTATGGAAAGAGCTTACCGCGACTCCCGTATCAACAGAATCTTTGAAGGTACGAACGAAGTCAACAGACTATTGGTGGTGGATATGTTGTTGAAGCGCGCGATGAAAGGTGAGTTAGACTTAATGGGACCTGCTCAAGCTGTGGCAGGAGAACTGATGTCTATACCTGACTTTGGTCCTGAAGATGAAACTCCTTTTGCTGCAGAAAAGAAAATCGTTGCCAACTTGAAGAAAGCGGGATTAATGATTGCTGGTGCTGCGGTTCAAAAACTGATGATGTCCTTGTCCAAAGAACAAGAAATCCTGATGAATATTGCTGATATTATCGGCTATGTATATGTTGCAGAATCGGTATTGTTGCGTGCAGAAAAACTGCAGCATACGCAACCGGGAGAGCATGCAGACTATGCAGCTGATATGGCTAAAGTATATCTATATGGAGCGATTGACAAAGTCAATGCTGCCGGTAAAGAAGCGTTAAATTCCTTTGCAGAAGGGGATGAGCTGAACATGATGTTGGTAGGTCTTCGTCGCTTTACAAAAGCACAACCGTTCAATGTCAAAGAAGCTCGCCAGAGAATTGCGAAGAAATTGATTGAAGAAAATAAATACTGTTTCTAAGTATTAAAGGTTGATTATGATTAAAGCCCCAGCAATGGGGCTTTTTCTTTTTTATAGCCCCTCATTTTAGCAATTCACATTGCTTTATCTTAACTTTAAGATTCATACCGATGATTTGAAAAGTTACGATGCCATCATTATAGGATCCGGACCCAATGGACTTGCTGCCGCCATCACCCTACAAAGACAAGGGTTAAGCACCTTGCTTGTAGAAGGTGCCGATACAGTAGGAGGCGGGATGCGAACCAAAGAACTTACCCTTCCAGGTTTCAAGCACGATGTCTGTTCGGCAATCCATCCCATGGCTCTTGGATCACCTTTTATGCGCTCATTGCCACTAGAGGATTTCGGCTTGGCATTCAAAATCGCGGATTTTCAGGTTTCCCAACCCTTAGACTCTGGTCGAGCCGTTGTGTTACATCAGGACATGAAGCTGATGCAGCAGGAGCTAGGGCAAGATTATAATGCTTATCAGGCATTATTATCACCATTTGTCAAAAATTGGGACTCCCTTTCAAAAGATCTTCTCGGACCATTAAGGTTTCCTGACAATCCCTTGTTGATGGCCAGGTTCGGTTTATCAGGATTACGCAGTGCGCACGCCATTGCCGATCGATTCCAGACCGTTGAGGCTAAAGCCTTATGGTCGGGCTTGGTGGCCCATGGCATCTTACCCTTCAATAAATTGAGTACCGCAGCAATTGGGATGGTGTTAGGGACGTTGGGGCATCAAGTTGGCTGGCCAATTCCAGTCGGTGGATCCCAAGCAATTGCTGATTCCATGTTGGCTTATTACGAATCACTGGGAGGAGAACTGCAGCTCAATTTTTGGCTCGAAGATGTACGTGATCTACCAAAACATAAGGTGCTGATCCTTGACCTCACACCACTGCAGATATTAAAGATTAAAGGCTTAGATCTTCTGGAGGGCTATAGGAAGCAATTGGAAGCCTATCGTTATGGCATGGGGGTCTTTAAAATGGATTGGGCATTATCAGATCCTACTCCCTTTACTGATGGTAGAAGCCAGTTTGCGGCTACGGTACATATTGGGAATACCTATGCAGAAATTGCAAAAAACGAATTGGATACCTATAATGGCAAATTAGTGGACAGGCCATTTGTCTTATTCGCGCAGCCAAGCAAATTTGATCCGACCCGGTCACCGGAAGGAAAACATACAGCTTGGGCATACTGTCATGTCCCCCATGGTTCATTTGCAGACCGCAGTGAAGCTATCGAGAATCAGATTGAAAGGTTTGCTCCGGGTTTTAGGGATACCGTCCTGGCAAGGTCATCTATGAATACCGGGCAGCTGGAACAATACAATCCAAATTACATCGGTGGAGATATCAATGCTGGTCAGATGGATATTATGCAGCTGTTCACTAGGCCAACCAAATCCTTGACACCTTACCGCACTTCCAATCCCAATGTTTATATCGGTTCTTCTTCAACGCCACCTGCAGGTGGTGTTCACGGGATGTGTGGGTACCATGCTGCTCGAATTGCATTGAAGGACCATTACCACATCAAAATAAAAAATTAATTATGGCAAAGATCGTATTGGCGGGAGGCACCGGGAATTTAGGCAATTTATTGATCAGTATGTTTAGGGAACAGGACCATGAAATCATCGTGCTGAGTCGGAAGCGTATGGTCAAGCACCATCCAAAGCTAGACTTTGTATATTGGGATGGCGAAAACCTTGATTCCTGGCAGAAAGAACTGGAAGGTGCCGATGTGCTCATCAACCTTTGTGGACTTTCCATCAATAGAAGGTTTACCAAAAAAAACAAAGCGTTGCTCCGCAGCTCGAGGTTGGGTCCAACCAAGTTGTTAGGTGAAGCGATATCGCAATTGGAAAATCCGGTAAAACTCTGGATCAATTTTTCGGGCGTTTCCATTTTCAATGGCGGCACATCTCTAAAAGATGAAACTTCAAAGGAATATTCCAATGATTTCCTAGGTTCCTTGGCGCAGGATTGGGAAAAAACCTTCTTAGCTGCCCATACGCCAAATACAGAAAAACTGATCTTGAGAATGAGTCCGATCCTGACGAAGAAGTCAGGTATGTTTGCTGAGCTATACCCATTGGCAAAGATGGGCTTGGCTGGACAGGTAGGAGATGGAAAGCAAATGATTGCTTGGATCCATGAAGCCGATTTTGTGGGAATGATCGATTGGATCATCAAATCAGACCATCGAGCCGATATTTACCATGCCTGCAGTCCTAATCCGGTAAGCAATGCCGAGTTTATGCAAAAATTAAGGCATACATCAGGCGTTTCGTTTGGTTTGCCCCTGCCAACCTTCATGGCCAAGATGGGAGCATTCGTAAAAGGAGTGGACTCTTCACTCCTGTTGGAAAGCGTTCCGGTAACAACTTTATTAACTTTAAAAAATGGCTTTCAGTTTAATTTTCCCTATCTTCAGCCCGCATTTGATCAATTAATTAAATCATCAACTTAAACATTTTATGTCTGCCAAAACATTTGAACTCTCTGAGGATTGGGTAGTTGTTATCTTGGGATTCGGAATCATTGGGCTTGCCCTGCTTGGTTTCGTCGTACCTGTTCCATCTTTCGGCTGGTCAAACTCTACTGAACTCACTTCAAAAGTACTTTCTGGATCCAATTTAGGAGCAATGGGCCTGCAATTCATCTTAGTCTACGTAACGGCTATCTTAGGAGCCCTCTTGCTCAAGAAAAGCCTCAAGGCATTGCTGATAGTATTTCCGATTATCTATGTCCTGACCCTTTTTGCCTTGGTATTGGCTGGAAATTCAGGTGTTAAGAGTTTCAATCTAGAGGCAGTGATATTCAGTTTGGCTATCGGTTTGATCATCAGCAACTTCTTCAAGTTGCCCGATTGGTTCAAAGCAGCCCTGAATACCGAGATGTATGTCAAGATCGGATTGGTTCTTTTGGGTACAACGGTCATATTTGGCGATATCTTAAAAGCGGGTTCATTAGGCCTTATCCAGGCTCTGGTTGTAGTCGTGTCCGTTTGGTACTTTGCATTCTGGATCTGTAAGAAATTCAAGATCGATAAAGAAATGTCCCTGATGCTTTCCAGTGCAGTTTCGATCTGTGGGGTATCCGCTGCGATCGCAACTTCGGGAGCAATCGAAGGTGACAATAAAAAACTATCTTATATCATCTCATTGGTGTTGGTGACTGCCGTGCCGATGATGATCTTTATGCCTTATCTAGCTGAACTTATGGGGCTATCCCAAGAGGTTACGGGAGCTTGGTTAGGTGGTAGTATCGATACGAGTGGAGCAGTTGCCGCTTCTGGAACCCTAGTGGGTGAGGAGGCGCTAAAGATCAGTACCATCGTGAAATTCTCGCAGAATGTACTGTTGGGTATTGCGGCATTCTTCATCAGTATCTACTGGACCTATTCCAAATCAGTAGATGATAAAACCAAAAGAGAAAAACCAACCTTGAAATTGATCTGGGAGAGGTTCCCGAAATTCGTGGTTGGCTTTGTATTTGTTTCCTTGATGTTCTCCTTTGTGGTTTCACCCGAAACCACAGCATCCATCAAAGATAGTTTAAAGAGTGTTCAAGGACTTTGGTTTGCCATTGCTTTTACCTCTATCGGTCTGGAAACAAACTTTAAAGATCTGTTTAAACAGGACAATAAGAAACCTCTGTATGCTTTCTTGATTGCTCAAACTTTCAATATCATTGTAACCCTGGTCTTAGCCATCGCCTTGTTTGGTTAGTCCTTGAAATCCACAATATACAAGCCTCAATCATCGTGATTTGAGGCTTTTTTATTTCTGTTTATCCATGGGAATATTTAAAATAATTTGTGCAAATTCAGGTCTGAAATCATCATATACATGAAGAGAAAATAGCATGGACGAAAAACAGTTGTTGCAATACTATAAAGAAACAGGCAGTTTGGATGCGCTAGGCAAGCTATATGCTCCATACATGTCCTTGTTATATGGTGTTTGCTATAAGTATCTTCAGGATGCCGAGCAAAGCCAAGACGCGGTCATGCAGATTTTCGATGAGCTAATAAATAAGTTGCGCGTGTATGAGGTGGATAATTTCAAGAGTTGGGTTTATGTATATGCGCGCAATTTTTGCTTAATGCAGCTAAGGAAAAACAAGCAGATTACGAAGGTTGACATCGAGGAAAACCTCTATGAATCGGAGAAGATGCTCAACGATGATGATGAAAAGAAATGGGGGGAGCAAGACTTTGAAAAATTGGAATCCTGTATCACGGGCCTGAACCAAGAACAGGAGCTTTGCATCCGAATGTTTTATCTGGAACAGAAATGTTATAAAGATATCGCCGAACAGACGGGACATGATATAGCCAAAGTAAAGAGCTATATACAGAACGGCAGGCGGAATCTTAAAATTTGTATGGAGAAAAAGTAATGGAAAATAATTATCAATTAACGCGGATTCACAATTACGTCATGGGCCTCATGAGTAAGGAAGAGATGTACGAGATGGAACGTGAAGCCTTGAACGATCCTTTTTTACAGGATGCTATCGATGGATATAAACTCCAACAAGGGGTAGATTCCCATCAGTTGAGCATTTTGCAGCAACGATTGGCCAAGAAAATCGAAGCCAAAGCTGAGGATAAAAAGAGAAGATTCTATAACTGGCAAAGGTTGACGGTTGGGATGGCTGCTGCGGTTTTATTCTTGGTGGCATCCTCACTGATCCTATTTAAATATATCACCCATCAGAAAACAGAACGGAATAATGAAGTTATTTTGATGGAACATGAGATGCATGTGCAGTCTATGCTCATGGAAAATGCCGATGCAGTACCAATTGGAGGCTGGGAAAAATTCAATGAAGAACTGAATTCCGAATTAAGGGACATTCATGACAGGGGGAATGTGCAGGTAACTTTTGATGTAACCGATGGGAAACCTCAAAATATCCGAGTGACCTCCTCTAGCAATAAAAATTTAGATGCGATTATCTCGACGTTTATTGAACAAAAAGTAAGATGGACTGGTGAAAATGGGGGCGTGGCAATAGCGGTTGAATAATATAGTAATGGGTATAAGTAAAAGGTCAAGGATACTTTCCTTGACCTTTTTTATTGCTTATTCTTCCCAACGGATCTTATCCTCGATCGGGCTTCTAACCGGCTCTCTCGGTTCTGATTCATGGTGTCCCATGTAGAAGAATCCGATACAACGTTGATTTTCCTTGAGGTTCAAGAATGGACCGATATGATTGATCAATCCAGGAGTAGCCCAATATCCACCGATACCGATAGATGCTGCTGCCAACCACATATTCTCTACTGCACAAGCCGTAGCAGCTAATTCTTCCCATTCAGGAAGATCACCAGAATAATCGACGATAATAGCTAAAGCAGCCTTAGATTGGGTCGCTTTTTTGGCCATATTCTGTTCAGTAGCCTCTGTATATTTTTCAGCTGGCGTTACCGATTTGTAGATTCTTGCTAATTCATCACCCAAACGGATCAAACCTTCGTTGCGGAAGACCACAAATCTCCAAGGTTGTGTGCGTTTATGCGTAGGAGCTGCATTTGCCGCTTCCAAAATAGTCAATAATTCCTCGCGGGTAACCTCTTGATCTGTATAGTTCGCCTGGAATACCGCTCTTCTGTACTCTATGTTCTTTAATACTTCGTTCTGTAGCATATGGTCTAAATTTCTAGTTTTATTGTTTTATTATGAAAGCTCTTCCCAAAGGGCAGTGATGTGTAAGATGGTCAATACGGCCTTTTGCATGTCCTGGATCGAAACCCATTCCTGCTTGCCATGGAAGGCATGACCACCAGCAAAGATATTAGGACAAGGCAGTCCCATAAAGGATAACCTAGACCCATCTGTACCACCACGGATACTTCTTTTTTCTACCTTCATTCCTGCGCGTTCGATCCCCATCATGGCGATCTCTACCACTTTCGTATCCTTATCCAATACCTCTTTCATGTTGCGGTATTGCTCGCTAACTTGAAATGAATAGCTTGCTCCTGGATATTTGGACAAGACTTCCTTAACGATTGCTTCCAATTCAGCCTCGTGTTCCGCTAATTTTTTGGTGTCGTGGTCACGGATGATAAAGTTCAAGGTCGCCTCCTCTACTGTACCTTCCATATTGGTCGGATGTACAAACCCTTGCTTAGCATGGGTTGTTTCTGGAGATAAACGATCCATAGGAAGGCTATCTACAATGTCTGCAGCAACCTTGATCGCATTGATCATTTTTCCTTTTGCATAACCAGGGTGAATGGAAATTCCATCAATCTTAATCTTCACGCCATCAGCAGAGAAGGTTTCATCTTCCAAGGTTCCTGCTCTTTCCCCATCCATGGTGTAGGCATATTCAGCACCTAATTTCTTCAAATCAACATGGTCTACTCCACGTCCGATTTCTTCATCAGGGGTAAATAAAATCTTGATATCGCCATGCTTAATTTCAGGGTTGCTCATCAAGATGCGGGCAGCATCCATAATTTCTGCCACTCCAGCTTTATCATCGGCACCTAACAGGGTTTTTCCACTGGCAGTTACGATATCATTTCCGATTTGTTCCTTCAGATCAGGGTGATCGGCCATGCGGATCACGATTTTTTCATCATCGGGAAGAACAAGGTCTTGACCTTGGTAATTCTGGTGGACCAAAGGTTTAACATTGGTTCCGGAAGAATCTGGAGAAGTGTCTACATGTGAACAGAAACAGATAACAGGCACCTGTTTGTCGGTGTTCGAAGGGATAGTGGCATAAACATAGCCTAAATCATCCAAATGAGCGTCTTCAATGCCCATAGCTATTAATTCTTCGACCAATATCCTGCTTAAGTCTTTCTGTTTTTCTGTAGAAGGTACTGTACTTGATTGCGCGTCAGCTTGGGTGTCAACCTGAACATATTTGATAAAATTTTCAGCAACCTGAAAATCATGAATCTGATTAATTTCCATTTAACAAAACTACAAATTTATTACCCTCTTAACTAAAATCACTGCCATTAAATCGTAATATATGGCTGTATGCATGCGAGCTTACTTTTCTAAAATTTTAAATTTTCTTTAGAGATCATTTTGACCTTATTCGAGACACATTCGGAATTTTCGCAATATGCCTCGAATAATGGTAAAAGGAGTCTCGAAGGGATGTTCCTGAAAAATTTTAAAGATATCCTTTCCAGTGTCAACCTGAGAAGTAAAAACTTGCGCAGAATTTATTGGAAGGTTATGACAGCAAGTTGGCAATGAAAATCAATTAGCTCTTTTATTTTTTTAAATATAGAACCCCTTTTTGGTTTCCATTATTTTAGCTGCCATGGCACGTTAGCCTGGAAGTCGCGCAAAAACGATGTTCGATTAATCGAACATCGTTTTTGCATTAGCCCTATATTGTTTACCATCCATGCTAAAATAATTCTGCCCTTCTAGGGCAGTTTGTCGCAAAGAAGAGATTTTTTTGGAAAACAAATATGTTCCTTAATGGCTAGAAACACATTTCTATTAAACTTATCATTGGTAGGCAGGAAGGTTCTCGGAACCATACAAATAATTGCATTGGCGTACAGTTCCTGTACCGAAGGTACAGGATGACAAAGTCTTTAAGAGAAGAACCGTACAGATTCTTCACTAATCATTCAGAATCAAAATGCGCTAAAGAGGGATTCAGAGCACCGCGAAGAATCTATTGTTATTTTTTTGGAAGATGCTGTTATTGCGAATCGTAAGATGAGCAAACTATTTTTTTATTGTTTTATGCCTATAAAGAAGATTTTCTGAAAAATATTTCACCCACGCTGTGGGTTGGCCATTTCAAACATCCAAATTCTACAAAGATGTCACCCCTGGAAGGGGTTTCCAATTTATACAAACAACCATTCTTCCGCAGGAAGTCCTTTAGCAACCGGCTCATTTCCAGTGGCGGAAAAATGGATAGAATGCCGTTGACTTGCGCGAAGGGATTGGCCTTGGAATGCTTTCAATAGATCATCCCATTAAAAGGGATGATCTATTGAAAGATATTCCCCACAACTAGGCATTCTATCCATGTGTGGGAGCCCGTGCGAAAAGCCACCTTAAATGGGCCGCAGCCTTTTGGTTACTTTTGGGCTTCAAAAGTAACGAAGAATCTAAATTTTGTTTTTTTCTTAACTTAATGACATTGACCGCTGGGGGTTTTTAATAAGATATACAGAAAAAATAAAACAGGTAGAATACTCATTCTACCTGTTTTATTTTTTCTTCGCTACGAAATGGAACTAAAAAGGGTCTCCCATCTCATATCTCCCTTACTGCTTATCCACCCATCCAAATACCTTATCCAAGATACCAGAGTTTCTGGCCCCGCCAATGTTTTTACGGATTTTTAGCTCTTGGTCAGCAACCTTGACGAACAGGCCATCGATAGCTCTTTGGGTTACATAGGCAGTCAGGTCCGTTTCGATCTTGTTGCCTAATGGTAGGTTATTGTAAGCGCTGGTCAATTGATTCCAGTATGTTGAAACATTGTTTTTACCCATTGCAGATTGAATGATGGGGCTAAACTTGGTTGTCAATTCAGAGGAAGTTGTTTTTTTGAAATAATTGGTAGCAGCATCTTGTTGTCCGCTCAATAGGATATTGAAAGCATCGTTGACTGTCATTTTAGACAGAGAATTTATAAATACCGATGAAGCTTCTTTCACAGCTGATTCTGCTGCATGGTTCATGCTGGCGATAAACTGATCACATAATTTATTCATCCCTACCGCGCGCAATGCAGATTCAACTTTCCTTGCTTCCTCCGGCATCAAGATCTTTACTGCGGCATCCCCTAGGAAACCATTTTTTACAGATAGTGTCTGTATACTTTGTTGCAGACCATTGTTCAAGGCTTGTTTGATACCTGTAGTGGCTTCTGCTTGGGTAATCGTTCCAGTAGTTTGGCCACTTCCAGAACCGCCCGTGTTGGGGTTTGTAGAACCTGTTCCTTGTGGTGGAAGGGTAATTCCTGCTTGGTTCAAGGTTTCACAGCCACTGATAAAAAGGCTGGCACTAAAGAGGCCAAGTAGGGTTATGCTTTTGAAATGTTTCATGATTCAAAAATAGCTAATTCATAAGTAGAATGTTATAACAATTATGAGATGAATATGTTGTATCGGCCCGAAATATTGTGTAAATGTATCCGGTAACGCCTGCCGTTTGGTCATAAATCCTTTAAAAAGAGAAGAATTGAAAACAAAAAGGGCTCCTCAGTTTAGTGAAGAGCCCTTTTCTTGCTCAATATTTTTTATTTCCAGTTCAATTCTGCGATGACAGGGAAGTGATCTGAAGGGAATTTACCCATATAGGTATCGGTCAAGATACCATATTTACGCACTTTAAATGGTTTTGTGATAAAGATATGGTCAATTCTTGCTTTTTCTTGGATGTTCTTGCCCCAAGCATTGAAGGATGAATTTGGTTCGTATTTAATCTTAGCCAAATCGTAGACGTCTTGCACAACACCGCTTTTTGCAAGGGTGAAATATGCTTCATTGGTCTCGTCGATATTGAAATCCCCAGTTAAGATCAATGGAAGGTCTTTTGCAAACTCCTTCGCTTTGGCAAGGATCAATTTAGCACTTTCTCTACGTGCTTCAATTCCAACGTGATCAAAATGCGTATTCATAAAGATGAATTTCTTGCCATTTGATTTGTCCTTGAAAATACCCCAAGTACAGATTCTAGGTAAGGCAGCATCCCATCCTTTGTTAGGTTTTTCCGTATCGGTAGGGGATAACCAGAATGTTCCACTTTTACTCACTTCGAAACGTTTTGTATCATAGAAAATGGAGGAATGTTCACCTTTATCAGCACCATCATCACGACCTACACCGATGTATTTGAAGTCAGGCAAATCAGCCGACATATCATTCAACTGTTCTTTAAATGCTTCCTGAACACCGAAGATTTCAAATTCATGGAATTTGATCAGGTCAGTCAGGTGCGAATAACGGTCTTTCCACAAGTTGCCTACATCACTGTCGGTTTTCATCCTGATATTGAAAGTAGCAACATTCATTTTCTGTGCATAGGAGAGTCCCATGCATAACACTAGGCTTAGGCTGATTAATAGTTTTTTCATCTTATTTGTTCAATAATGTTTTTAATAGTTCAGGTTCGTCTGTCGTGATAAAATCAATCTTTTGATCAATAAAGAACTTCATGTCTTCTTCTTTATTTACGGTCCAAGCATTGGTTTTCAATTTCAAAGCCTTGAATTCCTTGATCAAGTTCGGGTTCTTTTGAAAAATGCTGAAGTGGTAATCTACCCCTGTTAGTTTAGCTGCTTTTACCTCTGCTGGAGATTTGTCGCCATTTAAGTAGTGAACCTTGATCTTTTTGTCAAGTTCCCTGAATTTCAGACATGCGTCCCAATCAAATGCAATGAATTCCACCATTTTTTCGGCTTTAAGTTTTTTGACCAAGGCCAATGAAAGTTCCACGTTTTTCATGGTTCTTTCTTTACCAAGCTTACTGGTTTTCAATTCGTAGATTAACTTGGTTCCCTTTTGTTTCAATCCAGCTTTTAAATATTCTTCCACAGTTGGGATAGACTCTCCATTATCGTGTTTTTTTGCCAATAACTCTTGGTATGTAAGGTCTTCGATTTCTAGGCCATGGAAATCATGGTCATGGTTTACGACTAATACATCATCTTTTGTCAGGTGTACATCAAACTCGCTTCCCCAAGCTCCTTGAGAAATTGCTTCATCTAGGGATGCGATTGAATTTTGGGGAACCTTGCTGTTTTTCCAAGCACCGCGGTGAGCGATAATGGAAGTCTGTGCAAATAGTCCTACATGGATGATCATGGTCATAGCTACTAAAAATACCTGTTTTTTCATTTTATTTGGTTCTATTTTATTTTAAATATATAATGTTCGCAACGGAACGCTGACCTTCATGGTCAAATTTCTTGTTGTCCGAAGGATAATTCACAATGGAATTATTGCCAACTCCCTTGATGTAAAGGGTGCTACTGCCGCCACCATCTAGATTCATTGCATCTTTTGCTCCGATCCATTTCAATACTTGGCTCAATTCCTTTAGGTTCATTCCATTGGCCATATTGCTTCTACCGTCAACAACCATTAAGATCAATTTATGTTTTGTGCTGATGCCAATAGCGGTTCTTGGATGTCGGTTGTCATTGAAAGCATTATTGGCGAGTTCCACATATTGCGCATCCTGTAGCAATAGAGGTCCTGCAACCATGATGGAAGCTGCTTTTGAGTTTTCTGTATTTTCTTGGTTGTTCGCTTGGATGCTCAGTTTCTTTTTGGCAATGCTAAAGACTGCATTTGCCCTAGCATTAGGTTTCTCCTTCGTTTCGCTAAGGATTTGGTTATTGACCTTGAGGTAATCGACAGAGCCTCCATTTTTCATATCAAAAAAGGATGCGTTGATGGCTACTAAGGCTTGATTTTGTTCGGCAAAGCTGGAGGTTGGAATTAATTTGGAGGGTTCTGCGGCAATATGAATGTTCTTGTGGTATTTGCGCAGATCGATTTCTACCCAATTGATCTCTTGTACGGCATTGAAAAGGTTTTCAAAATGTCCTTGGTACCAAGTGACACCCTTTTTTATTTCTGTCTTGTTCCAGTTTGCATGGGTAATCTGAACAGAGTCCTGTTGTTGTGCGAAGACTAGGTTAGGGAGTAAGAATAGGTAGAATACAGTAATATGGATTAGCTGTCTGAAAATCATTCGGGACATGTTTTTATGAAACATGTCCCGAATTTACCCAATTAATATTAAGATATTATTAATTTATCGATCTCCGTTCCATTCGCTATAAAATTGTTGCAGAAATGACTCCATGTGTTGGTGCCTGCCCAGAGCGATTTTCTTGGCAGTCGGGCTGTTCATTTTATCTTTTAGCAACAACAGCTTTTCATAGAAATGGTTGATGGTTGGAGCCGTTGTGTTTTTATAGGCTTCCTTGCTTTGGTTTTCCAGAGCGGGGATTTCCGGATTATAGATTTCCCTGTTTTTATAACCGCCATAGTTGAATGCGCGCGCGATGCCGATGGCACCGATGGCATCGAGACGGTCAGCATCTTGTACGATTTCCAGTTCTTTAGAGTGGAAGCTGACTTCCCCCAAGGAAGCTTTATAGGACATGTTCAAGATAATGTTCTGCACATGTTCAATCGTAGAATCGTCTACTTCAATGGATTTTAGGAATTCTCCAGCTACCCGAGGGCCAATGCTTTCATCACCATTATGGAACTTGCTATCTGCGATATCATGCAATAAGGCAGTCAATTCACAGACAAAGGCATCTGCTTCCTCTTCTTTCAGGATCAGTTTGGTATTGTTCCAGACGCGCAGGATATGCCACCAATCGTGGCCAGATTCAGCATCCTTCAGTTTTTCTTCAACAAATACCGCTGTTTTCTGGATGAGTTGCTCTTGCTTATCTGTCTTTTGAGCCATCGTACAATTCGTATTGCAATAATCTACAGTCTAGTTTACCATTGAAAAACTCGAATCTTCTGGAAGCTTTAAGTCCAATTTTCTTGGCCAAGTCTGGGTTTCCGGTGAAGATATAGCCTCGGTAACCTTTGCAGCTCTGTTTCATGAAATCGCCGATTCGAGAATAGGTGATTTCTAGTTTGCTATGTACACCTAGTCGCTCGCCATATTCAGGATTGAACATGATGACACCATCGCCCTCTGGAATTGTAGTTTCAGCAAAGTCGCAGGTTTCAAATTCGATCAAATGTTCTACCCCAGCGGTGCGGGCATTGAGTCTGGCAATTTCAACAGCATCTTCAGAAATATCAGATGCAATGATATGTGGAAGGTTGGTTTTGTCGGTGATATCCTTTAATATACGGCGTTCTTCGAAGAATACCTCTTCATTGTATCCAATGAAATGCATAAAGGAGTAGTTCATACGTTGCAAACCGGGTTTGCGGTTTTGGCACATCAAGGCTGCTTCAATCGCTAGGGTACCGGAACCACACATTGGGTTTACGAATGGGGTTTTGCCATCCCATTGGGTGGCAATGATGGTAGCTGTAGCCAATGCCTCAAGCATAGGAGCCTTACCGGGATGCTTTCTATAGCCGTGTTTAGCTAAGGTTTCGCCAGAGGTATCCAAGAAGATTTCTGCGCGGTCTTCCATCCAATGAAGGTGGATGACAGCACGGTTTAGGTCCGGTCCTGAGTTAGGACGCATGCCTTTTTTATCCTTGATCCGGTCTACGATGGCATCCTTGACCTTTACGTTCGCAAATAGAGGAGTGGTAATGGTTTCATTGTGAACATGGGATGTTACCGAGAAGTATCCATCAATCGGAATTAAATCTTCCCAAGGAATGCTCACCAATTGTTTATAAAGTTCGTCTGCATTTTTAGCTCTAAATGATTTCAATTCATAGAGAACCTGACTTGCAATACGTAAGTTTAAGTTTAACTTGATGCATTCATTTACAGAGGCTTGTAGCTCTACACCAGTATTGAATGCACGTTTGATATCAAATCCCAATTCACGGATTTCCTGTTCCAAATAAGGGGACAACCTACGGTTGCAAGTAACGATTACCTTATTCTGTTTGTTGAAAACTTCTGCCATATTTGTGCAAAGTTACTTATTCTCTTAGCAAAAAATGTTTAATTTTACGGTTTAATAAATAAGTTATGGAAATAAGAGGAAAAGTACATGAGATAGGGGCGACGCAACAAGTAACAGAGTCTTTCAAGAAGAGAGATTTGATCGTTGCCTATGCTGAAAACCCACAGTTTGTAGAGTACATTCGTTTCGAGTCGACACAGGACCGCGTCAATATATTTGATAATCTAGCCGTTGGTGATGAAGTAGAAGTATCTTTCAACCTACGTGGTCGTCCTTGGACGAATAAGGATGGAGTGACAACTTATTTTAACTCCCTAGTTGCATGGAGAGTAACGAAAGTAGCGAATACCGCTCAAGCTGCTCCAGCACCAGGTTACGCAGACATGCCACCGGTAGATATATCTGCAAATTCATCAGATGATGATGATTTGCCATTCTAAGGTTTACAGATAAAACAAAGAAGGGGTTTCAGGATGAAACCCCTTCTTTGTTTTAGATATGAGACACTAGACATAAGACATAAGAACTGTAAAGTTTATAATTATCTTCATTAGTATAGTTCTTCCTTATTTCTTTTTGTATCTGCTGTTTGGTCTCCGTCATTTAGGTTGTCTTATGTCTGTTGTCTTATGTCTGTTGTCTATTCCTACATCTCCTTCCTATTCTCATCATACAGGCCAACGAGCAGGCTGTTTCCGTTTTCGTCGATCTTTAAGCCGCCGTATTTGGCTTTTTCGTAGCGTTGCCCAGTTCCTTCCTCGAAGAAGTAGGATTCTGCGCCAATATTGAGCAGCCAAGATTTAGGTCGGGTGTATTCGATCAGGAATTCGCCTGGGTTCAGGGGTTCTCTGTTAGGCTGGCAACGGATGCTTTTTCCTACTTGGTTGTTGTCAACTTTTAAGACAACGTAGCCGCGCTTAGGGATGCTGTCTATGACGAAGTTATCCTGTATCTCGTAGGCCAGCCGCATGTAATCACCCTGCATCAGGGACCTTGGATCAACGGGCGCCAATTCCAAAAGGACCAGCTTTCCATTTTTGAGGATATCTTCTTTTTGTCGGATGCTGTAATTGAAATAGATCAATAATGCGATCAGATTAATGACTATGATAATAATGCTAAGCTTTTTCATGTGAATTTGATTTTTTGAAGATCATGAGATACAGCAACAGAAAGAATAGGCCAGAGACGAACATGGCAATGGATTTCTGCAATAAGCTGATGTTCAGGTCGTAGTAAAACATTCCGATGAAATAAATAAAAGCAAGGATACCCAGGGCGAATCCGGTCTTGTAATTGACCTTGAAGCTAACCAACAGGAGCAATAAAGATCCTGAAATGGCGGGGTTCATCGCTGTAAATCCTAAACAGATCAGTACCAACAAGAAAATAAAGATTTTCTTGCCGGACTCTTCACATAGGAATCGATTGAGCAGGCAGTTGATGAGCCACAGGATCAGGGCGATCAATACGCCTGAGGTTGCCCAATCTATTATCCATGCATTGGGCATATAGCTTGACCGGCTACAATAATATAGGCAGATCAAGTAAGAGAATGCCAAGCCTGTGCGGATTGCCAAATAACGCTTTCCTTGGATTGGCTTGCGTTTCATCAGTTTTCCTTCGTTGAAGGTGAAATAAATGAAAAGGACCGCCACAAGAATCAAAAGGGCATTGTTGATCTCTGGAACTTCCTTATAAGCAAAGTATGCCAAAAAAGTTCCTGTAGAAATGAGGATGGCACAGAATGTCAAAATATAGCTTCGGCTGAAGAGCAATGTGATGAGAGCAAGTCCTTGGTAGACGAACAATGGCACATCGGTATAGCCATCGAATTTATTATAGCCTATCCCAAATAGGATGAAACTGAGCAAATAGATGCAGACAGATAGTGTATCGAATATGACGCGATCGTATTTTTTGTTGATCCAGAGGGATGCAATAAAGAATATGCCGGAAAGGATGAACATTGGAATGTGATTGGAGGAGAAGTGTGCCAACTCCAAAAACAGTAAAAATGCGCCTGTAGCTAGGATGCCTCCAATAACGGACAGTACCTTGATGGTGATGGATTGGCTATGCCTATCCTTTAGCAAGTCACTATCCATTGCCGCTTGATCTATGTTCAGTTCTCTTCCAATCGTTCCCTGAACTTTTAAAAGAGCTTCTCGGGTTTGATTATTTTCCATGATTCCTCCTTTGCATTTTTATAAGGTTCCAGATTACAAGGCTAATGGTGACAATGAGATATACTGAAATCAATAGATACATCTGCATGCCGTCGTTGATCTTCAACAGTACGGATGCGAAAATGATGATGATACTGAACGGTATAATGCCCATATAGAATGGGTTGTTCTTTTTGTTGCCATACCAAAGGCCTAAGCCATAAAAAAGGGCCGTCGCTCCAAGGATAACTGGCATATCTGCATAGCGATCATCCCAAATCCAATAGATATTGCTATAGATGGACCATACTGCTGCAGCGAGGCCTAAGATATTACTGAAATAGGATGGGATTTCTCCTTTTTTCTGTTCGTTGATCCAAATGCATACTAATAGAAAGGCTGCGTTTAAGATAAATAGGCCTGATGTTAGGTAAATAAAGTCCCAATGCCTTGCCACTTGTTCGTAATAGAGGAATATGCTGAGGTTAATGAGGCCTAGATACATGAGCCAGAGTGGCGGGAATTTGGATATCCACACCCAGAGGCTGATGAAAATGGTCCATGCAAGGAAGAAGTCATAGGCATTGGCACCCGTTTGGTAAACCTGCCCGAAGACGGCAAACATCACTCCGACTAGGAGGGAAGCAGCAGTTAAGATGATATCCTTGAACAGCTTGTTGGTTTTTAGGGTCAGGCTCAGGCCGGTCGTGATAATGACTAAGCCCTGTACGATTCCCAATTTGACGAATTTATCGAGGTCTTCCCAATTGTAGGCGAAGAAAAAGACAATTCCTGCGGCCATAAAGCCGATCCCCAAAGCCAATAGGACGATTTGTATAAATCGTGCCCAAGCGTCCTGATTGGGGTATATATGTTCTTCCAGAGACTGCTGGAGTTCGTTTTCCTTGATGTCGGAATGAACGGAGAGCAGTTCTAGATCTTTTCTTTCTAGATCTTTCATGCGATATCCATTTTATGCTTACGTGAAGATAATAATTAGCGTAAAAATCCCTGCAGGCCAATGCTGGACACTGCAGGGCAACCGCTAAGTTATATGTTTTCTTCTTTAAATAATTTAGCGTCACGGGTGTTTTTCTGAACAGCAATGGCTGAGAAAACACTCAGGATAAACGACATGGCGTAAAACCCCTTTTCACTTAAGAATAGATCGGCATTCCAAAGGCCAATGATCAATAAAATTATAGAGGCCAAGGTGGCAAACCAACTGATGCCGTAATATAGCTCGGTCACTGCAAGACCTTCTGCGCGGTCCCGAACGCTTTTTTGAACGGATATGACGGCGAATAGTCCGAAAAGCAGGATGACAAAGTAGTAGCCTTTTTCATTGAGCTCCATCGTTGCATTCCATAGTCCGATGCAGTAACCGAAGATGCCAGTTAACATGGCGATCCATGAGGCCCCTACAAAGGCAGCCGTTGGTTTGAAAGACTTTCTGTTTTCGTCTGTGTGTTTTAATGGAGTTAACATCTCCTCAGTTTTGTTATTTAGCGGTTCCATTTTTTTTTTGTTTTTATGATTAATACTGACCCAAAGGTCGGGTTCAAACTTTGCCTGTGAAACCAAATAATTGTTGTTAACTGATGATATATAATGTAAATTTATGTTGTGGTTTAATAAAAATGTTTGTACATGGATTCTCTTAATGAGTTGATGAAATTGTTGAATAATCAAGATAAAAGTGATTTTAAGAGTTATTTGACAAAGAAAAATAAAAGGAATGATGTGAAGAATATCAAATTGTTCAATTTGATAGAAACTGACGATATAAAATCAATAGAAAGCCTTTATAAAAATTCTAAAAACAGGGATGCATACCATGCCTTGCGGAAAAGATTGCACGATAGCCTGCTTCTGTTCCTCTCACAAAGAACCTTTGAAAACAGTACCGATGAATCCTATGATATCCTTCGGAATTTTGTTGTGGCGAGGTATCTGCTTGAGAACAACCTGGAAAAGATCGGTTTCAGGTCATTGGAGAAGGCTGAAAGATTGGCGGTTGCGCAGGAGCAGTTTAGTTTATTGAATGAGATCCTGTTGTTAAAGCTACAATATTCGCATCTAGATGCTGCAGTTAATCTGGATGAGCTGACAGAAAAGTTTCGGATCAACCAGAACCATATGCAGCGGGAGGCGAAGTTGCGTTTGGCCTATGCTGCACTGCGGAAAGAATTGAATGAAATCCATTTGAAGGCCAAGGTGATCAACTTGACGGAGTTGATCGAGAAGACCATCAGGCAATATCAGATCAATATGTTGGATCTGATGAATTATAAATCACTTTATCAAATTTTATTTATTGCCAATGAATACGCCGCCATCAACCAGAACTATAGTTTGGTGGAAAGGTATTTGGTAAAGAGCCATCGGTTCATTGAAAGCCAAAAGATGAATCAACCTTTTCAGGTTTTTTATCATTTACATATTCTTTACTATCTGGCTAATTTTAGTTTAAGGAACAGGTCTTTTGAAGAAAGCCTGAAATACCTAAAGCAGTTGGATGATTTATCAGAACAGCATAAACAGTATAGGGCGTTGCTATGGAACAGAAAACAGTTGCTCTATGCATTGAACTATTTTTTTTCTGGTAGGGCAGCGGAAGCGGCTATTGTTATTGATGATACATTAGATAATTTGGGGAAACAAAGTGCGCAGGCTGACATCGATGACCTGATATTAAGTAAAACGATGTTCTTGGGTCAGTTGAATGACCTTAAGGCTATAAGGACCCTGTCAAAATTGACACATACTGACGCTTGGTATGAAAAGAAGTTAGGGATGCTGTGGAGTATCCGTAAGAACTTGATGGAAATATTATTGCATGCACAGTTTGAGAATATTGAATTGGCCATGTCAAGGTTGAAGAGTTTCAAGCGGAGGTATAAGCAATATCTACTTCAGGTGAAAGAGTCTCGGGTATTGGATTTTCTAGGCTTGGTCGAGAAATATTTGATGAAACCTGATCTGGTCTTTCAACAAAGTTTCCAGGAAACTGTTTATTCTATGCTGGACTTGGATGAAAACAAGGACATTTTTAATCTGAGTTTCATTTCTTGGTTAATTTCTCGTTGGGAAAAACGAAAACCATACGACATCACGTTAACACTGATAGAAAACCTTGAGGGGAATTCACCGACAAAAATGACGTAATGGCAGGTGATTTACCGCCAATTACCTAATACTATGGCTGATTGCTATCATTGGAATAAGAATTGGTGTATTTTTACAAATAATATTTAAATTTAAAGAATGGGTTGGGCAACGAAAAAAAGTAGACCTTGGGAGATTAGACAGCTGGTATGGACCTTTTTATCCATCCTGATGTTTCTTCCTTTGCCAATACACGTGCATCCTTTGGTGATGATGTCGCAGGCAAAGAAAGCTAAGGTGCGTTCTTGGATGTTTACCGCTTGGCTGCTGTTGGCAGTCGAGATTGGACTCCTTGTTTCCTTCGTTATGTTTTTTGGGACGCTAAGCCAGGCAATGTTATTGACATTGGGAGGATCGGTATTGTCTTATGTAGTTGGAAATGGCCTGCTGCTGAATCAAGCGAAGCCATACTTACAGAGACTTGAACTGTCCGAAGTCCGTGACCTGTATTGGATTTCTAGTATGGGTTCTCAAAAACGTCTTGAAATATCCGCGCCAACTATAGATACACCTCAATTTTTTGTAGAAAGACTATTGCACTGGCGAAAAGAAATAGATAATAATAACATCCATAAGGATATCGACAAGATATTGCGGTTATTTCAATTGTTGGAGAAAAAGGATAAGCGGGAAGCAGAGAAGTTTTTGGT
The DNA here is from genome assembly GCF_053644255.1 of Sphingobacterium sp. NPDC055431. Classification (NCBI taxonomy): domain Bacteria; kingdom Pseudomonadati; phylum Bacteroidota; class Sphingobacteriia; order Sphingobacteriales; family Sphingobacteriaceae; genus Sphingobacterium; species Sphingobacterium sp. NPDC055431. Next base: position 17,587 of record NZ_JBSHLH010000025.1, on the reverse strand, counting down.
TCGACACTCCACCATCGTGAATGTGCTGATGCAATATGATGAATTGGAAAACGCAAGATTGAACAATACAGTGACCTATGAGTCCAAGAAGAAGCTGGAAGAGGTGATACGCCAAGCTGCGGTCGCTGTAGAAGAAGAAGTAACAAATCAATTTAAAATGGGAATGTTAGATGTGTCGGCTGAAACCGATGTATATATTCAGACCTTAAAAAGTAGAAACCTTTTAAAAGAATAATATGGCAAATTTAGATTTGACACATCTGGACGATGATCAAAACCAGAATAAGCCCTCAGAGGTGAAAGTGAATTTCTCAGAAGAGGAAAAACAATTGATTAAGCAATATAAAGACAAGATTAATTTGACCTCTACTACGGACATCATTCAGTTTGGAGTAGGTACGCAAAGTAATGTGAGCAACTTCTCGAACGAGATCTTGAAACAAGTCCGTACAAAAGATTTAGGAGGTGCCGAGGATATTTTGGTTAACCTACGTTCTGAAATCCGTGAGTTTGATGAAAGGGTTAATAAAAAACCTTTATTGCCATTCTTTGATAATCTCAAAAAGAAAATCGGGAGAATGCGTACTGAGTATGCTTCCGTGGAAAAGAACATCCATTCCATTGAACTGAAGTTGGAAGGACATTATAAAAACTTAGCGAAGGATGTCAATATCTTCGATAAGCTATTTGTTCAAAATCAACAGTATTTCAAGGACCTTTCTCTGCATATCCAAGCAGGGGAAGAAAAACTAAATGAAGTCCTGACCACGACTTTGCCTGCTCTGAAAGCTGAAGCTGAAGCAACTGGCGATCAGCATAAGGTGCAAGAGTATAAAGACATGGAACAACATGTTGTGCGTTTTGAACGTAAGGTCCATGATCTGAAACTTACCCGTATGGTGGTGCTACAAACAGCTCCGCAGATTAGGATGATTCAGAGCAACAGTAGTTCCTTGATGGAAAAGATTCAATCAAGTATCGTCAATACACTTCCTTTGTGGAAGAACCAAATGGTCCTTACACTAGGTATTGCCCATGCACAAAGTGCCTTAGAGGCGCAAAGAGCTGTTACTGATGCTACAAATGAATTGCTGAAGAGAAACTCTGAAATGTTGAAAGAAGCAACTATCAATGTTGCCAAAGAAACAGAAAGAGGAATCATTGATATGGATACCATTAAGAAAGCTAATACCGATATCATCACTACCATCGAAGAGGTATTGCGAATTCAGCGTGAAGGTCGTGAGAAACGTAAGGTAGCAGAAGGGGAATTATTGATTGCGGAAACTGAACTTAAGAACCATATCTTAAAATCTTCTGATGATAACAGGTTGATCAATTAAGATTTAATAGATAAAAGAAAAAGCCAAGGTAATCCTTGGCTTTTTCTTTTATCTATAATTCCCAACGTTTCTTGGGAACACAGGTAATATCGGCTGTTTTTCTCAATATGATAGGCCGGCTATCAAATTTATTTTCCAATACCAAACTATCCTTGCTTTTGGACTTTATCAAGTACCTCGGTACATAAGGACCTTGCTTGTAGCAGCCAGAAATCTTCTGTTTACCGTTTTCTTTGGTGTATACCCCTTCAACGATCATGCTGTCAGCACGGACAGAGTACACTGCTTTGGCGTATTCAGTCCATTTACCATCTTTATAGCAACTATCAGGGATGCTCTTGACATCGTTCTTGACATGCATAATGGTATAGACCGAATCGCAAGTGAATCTAAACTCATGTAAGGTATAATTCAGCATCTCTTCTTGTCCAGGGATACTGTCCTGCACCCATACACCTTGCAGATAATTTTCACCTTCGCCTTGCATATCAGAATGCCTTTGGCAACTCGAGAAAATAAAAAGCATACCTATCACAATCGATAGGTATGCTTTTAATTGAGAATATGTTTTATTCTGTTTATTCACTATGTTATTTTAAGCTACCTACCATCTCTTCAGGTTTAACCCACTCGTCAAATTCGTCAGCAGTTACATAACCTAATTTGATAGCTGTTTCTTTCAAGGTAGAATTGTTTTTATGAGCTGTTTGAGCAATCTCAGCAGCTTTATAGTAACCGATCTTGGTGTTCAAGGCAGTAACCAACATCAATGAGTTGTCTACTAATTGTTTGATACGATCGTAGTTTGGTTCAATACCGATTGCACAATGTTCTTCGAAAGACACACAAGCATCACCGATCAATCTAGCAGACTGTAAGAAGTTTGCAGCCATAACTGGTTTGAACACGTTCAATTCGTAATGTCCTTGAGTACCACCAATGGTAATAGCAACATCATTACCCATCACCTGAGCGGCCACCATTGTCAATGCTTCACATTGAGTTGGGTTTACTTTTCCTGGCATGATAGAAGATCCTGGTTCATTCTCCGGGATCAAGATCTCTCCGATTCCTGACCGAGGGCCAGAAGCCAACATACGGATATCATTTGCGATCTTATTCAATGAAACGGCCAATTGCTTCAATGCTCCGTGCGTTTCTACGATTGCATCATGAGCAGCTAATGCTTCAAATTTATTTTCAGCAGTCACAAATGGCAATCCTGTAAACTGAGCGATATATTTTGCTACCAATACGTCATATCCTTTTGGCGTATTTAATCCGGTACCTACAGCTGTACCCCCCAAAGCTAATTCAGATAGGTGAGCTAAGGTGTTTTTAACCGCTTTGATTCCGTAGTTCAATTGCGCAACATATCCAGAAAGTTCTTGACCTAATGTAAGAGGAGTCGCATCCATTAAGTGTGTGCGGCCGATTTTTACAACGTTCATGAACTCTTCAGATTTTTTCTTCAAGGTATCGCGTAATTTCTCAACACCTGGAATAGTCACTTCCACAACAGCTTTGTAGGCAGCGATGTGCATTCCTGTTGGGAATGTATCATTTGAAGATTGTGATTTATTTACATCGTCATTAGCTTTCAATACAGGGTCACCTTCACCAATTTTTCCACCAGCTAATACCTGAGCACGGTTAGCAACTACTTCATTTACATTCATGTTGGATTGAGTTCCCGAACCTGTTTGCCAGATTACCAAAGGAAATTGATCATCAAGCTTACCGGCAAGGATTTCATCACATACTGCAGCGATAGCATCACGTTTTTCTTGCGGTAATACTCCTAATTCACAGTTTGCATAAGCAGCTGCTTTTTTCAAGTAAGCAAATCCTTCGATGATTTCATGAGGCATAGAAGCTGCCGGTCCGATTTTAAAGTTGTTTCTAGAACGTTCAGTTTGTGCACCCCAGTATTTGTCCGCTGGAACCTGAACTTCACCCATGGTGTCTTTTTCTATTCTGAATGACATAATTACAATGTTTTGATAGGCAAATCTAAGGAAAAATAGAGAATTAAGCTAAAATAAGCCAGCCTATTACCCTATATTTTAGGATAACCGCTTCTGTATATGTTCCTCGATATGATGATATACCTGTTTAGGTTTTAAGGTCCGCCAAGGAAAGTTGTTGAGGTATTCTCCGAAATTGATATAGTAGTCGATATGGTTGTCCATAAATTCTTTGATCACATGCTCCCTGAAGTCGATTCCAGCGATCCATCCATCTTCGATATCATTGAACCATTCCTCATAATAGGAATCATCCGAAGCATGGAAGTTCAGGATGTTTTCACCGATCAGGATAAACTTGTTGATGCCCTCTTCGATCAATAGGTCGATCAATTCCCTTTTCAGGACCATGATATCGTTGTAAATGGCATCGTTCCATTCGCCGATAAACTCAATGATGCAGTATCCTTTATCATAATCAGCAAAAAGGATCTTCAGGTAAAGCGTCTGGGAACCAAAATAATCCCATTGCGGATGAAGTAGGTAATTATAGATTCTTTTATCGTATTCAAACTCGCTGTAAACAGTCCCAAAAAATGGACTACGTTCATCTTCTGAGGCTATATAATAGTCTCGCCAGTTGTAATATGGTTCCAATTCGTGCATCTGACTGTAAAATTATTGAAAATTGCGGAGATATTATGTTCCAAGGTCCTTTTTGGACTGTTAATTGTTATAAAATAATTATTATAAATTTCTTTTAAACAATTGGTTATTCATTAATTTTGCGGACCAGACCGTAAATGCAAAAAGGTAGAAAACGAAATATTTTTGTTGCAGCAACTTATGCCGCCACCCTGCTATTGGGATTGATACTTGGCCAGAATTATTCTGATCAGCAAGGATTCAATACCGGCGGATCCTTAGTGCCTATTGGTCTCTCTGATAATTCCTATAAGATCCAACAGGTCGTAGACCTGATTTCCAATCGTTATGTCGATAGCATCAATATGGATTCCGTCCAAAACGGAGCCATTAACCATATTATCTCTCACTTAGACCCGTATTCCACCTTTCTGACACCGAATGAATCCAAGAACCAGAGCGAAGTCCTGGAAGGGACCTTCGAAGGAATCGGTATGGAGTATTTCAGTCTGAATGATACCTTATTGGTCGTAGGTGTGATTACCAATGGTCCTGCGGACAAAGGTGGTTTCAAAGTAGGGGATCGGATCCTAAAGATTGGTAAACGTGATGTTGCCGGTACCTTGGTCAGCAAGGATGAGGTTGAAAAGTTAATGCGCGGGAAGCGTGGTTCTGTTGTTTCCATGGTAATCGAGCGAGATTCCATAAAAATGCCAGGTCCACTGAAGGCCATCCGTGACCAGATCAATGTCAGCTCGCTGGATGTCGCTTATATGATAAAACCGACCATTGGCTTTATCCGTATCCGAAGGTTTTCCCTAAAGACAGCAGAAGAATTTAAAAACGCAGTTATTGATCTTAAAAAACAAGGCGCAAAAAGCCTGATCCTTGACCTACGTGATAATGGAGGCGGATATTTCCATATTGCCATTAAAATGGCCAGCGAATTCTTCCCCGACCAACGTTTGATGGTCTATACCGAAGGAGCCCATGAAGATCGACTGGATTATCTCTCAGAAGGAAATGGAAGCTACAGCCAAGGTAAACTGGTGCTGTTGGTCAATGAACGTACGGCTTCTGCCAGCGAAGTGGTATCCGGAGCGGTACAGGATTGGGACCGTGGAACCATTATCGGAAGAAGGACCTATGGTAAAGCTACGGTACAGGAACTTTTCGATTTCTCCGATGGATCTACCATCAACCTCAGCATTGCGAGGTACTACACGCCATTAGGCCGAAGCATTCAACGGAAATACAGTCCTAATTGGACAATCATGAACGACTATGTCAATATGTACAAAGGCTTATGGTCTTTGGATACCACATATGCCCATGCCCAGGCCTATCAAACCAAATTAGGCAAAAAGCTCTTCAGTGGTGGCGGTATTGTGCCAGACGTCATTATCCCAGTCGATTCAAATGAGGTCAGCTTATTGTACAAGGATCTGGTGCAATCCAGCTTGATCGAACAGTTTGTTTACAGTCGGTTCACCAAGAAATTGCCAGCCTACTCCATTGAAAATTTCTTGCAAGGGTATAACCTCCCAGATTCCGAATACAATAGTTTTATCAAGTTCCTGACAGATAGAGGCTGGAATATTTCAGCAAGCAAACAAAGGGACCTTCACGATCTGATCCAAAGTGATATTGAAGCTTTATTGGGTAGGTATTATTTTGGAAGAGAGGCCTATTACAAGGTCAAAAACCGATATGATGCCTTTGTAGAGTCTGCACTGGGACAAATAGAAGGGAATACAACCTAGTTAATCCTGAGGTCTGCATAGATAGGGTAGTGGTCTGATAACTTCTTCTTGACCACCTTGTAATTATTGACCGTAAAGTTATTCTCACAAAAGATATAATCAATTTGCAGGATGGGCAATAACTCAAAATGGGTAACTCCCCAGCCATTTCCCTTTTCCTGAAAAGCATTCTTCATATCCTTGCCAATCAAGTTGACAGAATAGGACATTGGCGTATCATTGAAATCTCCCATGACGATCTTAGGGAATTTGGTCTCTTGCATATGGTCATATAGGGACTCTGCCTGGTCGCTGCGCTGCTCAAAAGCCCATTTCAACTTCCTGCCTACCTGCTTGGTCTTGGTTTCTTCCGTACCATCGCCAGTCTTAGGATTCTGGATGAATTCTTTATCCTCATTTTGCAGGCCAAACGAACGTAGGTGTACATTGTAAACACGCACAGTATCCTTATTCTTGACGATATCGACATAGATTACACGGTTGATCCCATATTCATTTTTCTTGATCAGACCCGAGTTGATGATCGGGAATTTAGAAAAGATGACCTGCCCGTAAGCGTTGTATTCGTTCTGTTGGGAAGGGGCAAAATAATAACTGTCGAAGTTGATCTTTGACTTGATCTTTTCACTGAATCTTTTGTTCCCTTTGATGGTGCTGCTGAACTCCTGCAAACATAATACATCGGGATTCACCTCCTTGATAACCTCCGTGAACTCATCTTTTGCCGGTTTATCTGTTTTCTCAACCGGTTCCAGCATATGCACATTGTAGGTCATTACACGAAGGGAGGAGTCATTCTTTACCACAGGGTCAGGAGAGTTGAACGTGACATGTTTGGTCATCAGGTTCCAGCCGATCAGGATGGCAATCAGGGAAAATAGGGAATACTTCGGTTTGCGAAGGATCCAGTAGAAAATAAACCCTAGATTGATCAATAAGATGGGTAGATATCCCAAGCCAAGGAATGATATTGGCCAGAAGGATTTAGGGTTGATGATGGAGGCAGAATAACATAAAAAAAGGGCAGCTATGGCAGCCAGATTGGCCAGCATAACGGTCTTGCTAAAGAAACCTAAATTCTTTTTTTTAATCAACATTATTCTTGCTCTTCTCTACTTACCCTGAACAGTATTTCTTTTTCCCGTGAAGATAGACTTTCATAACCATTTTGAGAAATTTTATCCAAAATTTCATCTATTACTTCCTGGTTGGGTAAATCGCCTTTATAGCTTTTATAGGTTGGAGTTTTTTTAACGGTATGTAGCACGCGAAGTTTCTTTTTTGGTTGGTACAAAAATAATTTACTGAAGTCCCTACCTGCCTGCAGTTGGTACATAAATGTGATTCCCCATAGAATGGCCAATGGAAATGCCGCCGCCGCAGCACGGTTCGCAAATACGTAGAACAAGAACTGCAAGGCCAAGAAAACGATTGCTATGGTCCGGAACTTCACGATTCCAAACAGGAATAACCTGATCTCCATCTTTGGGGTCAGGACCAATAGGCTAGCTACAATGGCAGCAAGTCCCATGGAATTTGAAAATAGATATGGGATTGGTCCTTTTGCAAGGAAATCAATTTCAGACAGCGCGAGGAAGCTAATTCCAGAAATGGCAAAAGCACCTACAAAGACCGTCATTAACTGTCTTTTGTTCAGGAAATTCAAAAATGTACTTCCCATCCAATATAACCATAGACAGTCAAATACGATATTGAACAGTCCAATGTATACAAATGGAAAGGTCACTAAAGTCCATGGCTTCTGGATAAATGCTGCAAAGCTATTGGGCAAAGTCAGGTTACTGATCAACCAATCGTACAATGGAAACTTAATGACACCCAGGTCAACCAGTAAGTCGGCAATATGAATCAGGATAAACACAAATATCTGAACGGAGATGATATAGGGGATAGGAGAACCTGTTTGGTAGGTTGTCCTAAAGAACATCTTTATGCCGTTTTCCTTTTTCATATCTTAGGATACAATCTTAATAATAATTTGTTCTTCTGATGCCCCAGATTTTTAGAAGGATAAATCCAAATAACGCTCCACCGACGTGGGCTAAGTGCGCAATTGAACCGCCCGAATTTGAAAAACCTAAAAAGATCTCGATAACGATCAAGATAGGAATGAAGTATTTTGCTTTGATTGGGATAGGCAAGAAGATCAACATTATCTCCGCATTAGGGAATAGATAACCATAAGCCAGTAATAATCCGTAGATCGCTCCAGAAGCACCGACCAATGGCGTCCCATAAATGGAAAGTAAGGTGCCCAATTGATCCTGGCTTATCGGCAGATTGGTCGAAACCATTCCGGTAGTGAAGTTAAAGTTCAGGAATTGTGAAGCCCTAACCGTACCTGCGATATTATAAACCTCAATGGCTTGGATGCCATATTGCAACACCAATGCGCCCAATCCGCAGATCAGATAGTAGTTCAAGAATTTTTTAGGGCCTAATATTCGCTCAATTACACCGCCAAACATAACCAAGGCAAACATATTGAAAAATATATGTGCAAAGCCTCCATGCATGAACATGTAGGTGATGACTTGCCAAATCTTAAAGAATGGGGAGTCAGGATAAAATACTCCAAAGAAATTCGTGGCATGGCTGAAAATCATGGATCCAATAAAACAGATGATATTGATGATCAATAGATTCTTAGTCACTGTAGGTAAATTGCCGAATAGGTTATTCATATAATAATTTCAAAATTAAATATTCCTGCCAAAGCGTTCTGCCAGCTCCTGCAAAGTGTATGTGATGATGACGGGCTTCCCAGAAAGCGAAATATTCGGAGATTCACAGGCAAACAGTTTGTCAATCAATTCTGCCATGCCTTCGTTCTCCAGTTTTGTGCCCGGTTTGATGGCGGCATTTTTAGCCAAGCTCTTTGCTAGCCTTTCTCTTTTGTTTAGGCGTAAATCACTCTGGTTTTTGAAATCCTCCAATAGTTTTTCAATAATCTGCCCTTCATTAATGTTTTCTAAATCCGCAGGAATTCCATCTACAATATACGTAGTTTTCCCGAATGGTCGCAACTGAAATCCCAATGCATGGATTTCCGGCAAAATTTCCTGAACTAAAGCAAAATCAGCCGAATTCAACTCAATGGTCTGTGGAAACAGACTTTGCTGACTCGATCCTTGATTGTGCTGCAATTGTTGCTGAAACTGTTCAAACAGGATGCGCTCATGTGCTGCCTGCTGGTCGATCAGCATAAATCCAGAATGGATTTGCGATACTATATAACGATTGTGCAATTGAAAAAATTGCTTCTTCGGCTGGTCAGAAGGCTGAATTATTTCGGCCTCAGATTTCAGTTCGGTATCCTCCGGCAATAGACTTAATTGCTCTGTTTCTTCCGTTTCCGTAATTTCATACAGGCTGTCCCAATTCTGTGGGATGCTGGACTTTCTTTCAATCTGCTCTGGATAGGTATACCTTCTCGGTTGCTTCGGCATCCCATCATCAAAAGGATTGAAATTAGGATTGAAATTGATGGTAGGTACCTGGATCTCATCCAATGGTTTTGGCGTGATCAGCTCATTAAAGCCAGTCTCCTGCTCGAAATCCAAGGATGGAGCGATGTTATAACGCCCGATGCTACGCTTTACCGCAGACCGCAGAATGGCATAGATCGCCTTCTCATCTTCATACTTGATTTCCGTTTTGGTAGGGTGCACGTTAATGTCGATTTTCGAAGGATCGATATCAATGAACAGCACATATAAAGGGAAAGTATCAGCGGGCAAGATCTCTTCATAGGCATTCAGCACCGCATGGTTCAGGTAAGGGTCCTTGATATAGCGGTTATTGACAAAAAAGAACTGCTCACCACGTGTTTTCTTAGCAAACTCCGGCTTTCCTATAAATCCTTTGATGTTCAGGATGCTGGTCGTTTCTTCAACTGGAACCAGTCGCTGATTATAGTTGTTGCCGAAAAGGTGAACGATCCTTTGTTTCAGGGTTTCCTTAGGTAAATGGAACATTTCATTGCCATCACTGTGGAAAGTGAAGAAAATATCAGGATGTGCTAGTGCAACACGTTGAAACTCGTCTATGATATGCCTTAATTCTACAGAATTGCTCTTCAGGAAATTTCTTCTTGCAGGAATATTGTAGAATAGGTTTTTTACCGAGATGCTGGTCCCTGCTGGAGCCTGATCGGGGAATTGTTGGATCACCTCCGAGCCTTCAATTTCTATCACTGTACCAAGCTCATCTTCAATGCGTCTGCTCTTAAGTTCCACGTGGGCGATGGCCGCAATCGATGCCATTGCCTCCCCACGGAAGCCCATCGTCCGGATCGCGAAAAGATCTTCAGCTTTTCGGATTTTCGAAGTTGCATGACGTTCAAAACATAGACGCGCATCCGTTACACTCATTCCACAGCCATTGTCGATCACTTGGATCAATGACTTGCCCGCATCCTTAATAATAAGTTTTATATGATCTGCTCCTGCATCAATAGCATTCTCCAATAGTTCCTTGATCGCTGAGGCTGGTCGCTGAACAACTTCACCCGCTGCGATTTGGTTTGCTACTGAATCTGGAAGCAATTGAATAATATCCGACATAATCTACAAAGGTACAAAAATGACACCAATCGTTCGGGTTTTCAGGCCTTCTCTTTCAGCTAAATTTTGTCAATTTTTGGATCTTTCTTGAGCAACTTAAAAATCGAATTCTAACCTATTGGAAATAAGGCCGGAAGATGCATCTCTTGGCTGTTGCAGTCCAGGAAGCAAGCTGTTTGGAGTGCTGAAAGAGTTTAAGGATACTAAAAAGAAGGTTTAGTTTTTCCGATGGAAAAATATATCAGCCCGGCTAGGTTTTTTTGCAGAAAATTCATCCTTTCCAGAGTCAGCCTGAGGAACGAAGGGGCTCGGAACCATACAAACATTGAAAGTAATGGCCTACAGGTTATCTATCTTCGATGGAAAATGACAATGATGTTTTGGGCCATTTACGTACAGATTCTTCACTAATCTTTCAGAATTGGAAATAGGTTGGGGAGGGATTCAGAGCGCAGCGAAGAATCTATTGTTGTATTTTTTTAGAATCGTTGTCATCGTGAGCACAGCGAACGAACTATTTTATTTCTTCAAGACAAATTGCAGAAAAATATTTCACCCCTGCTAGGGGTTGGTCTGCTTATTGGCCTAATCTTCTATAAAGATGTCACCCCTTCCAAGGTTCCTAATTTATACAAGCAACCATCCTTCCGTAGGAAGTCCTTTAGCAACCGGCTCATTTCCTTGGCGGAAAAATGGATAGAATGCCGTTGACTTGCTCGATGGGATTGGCCTTGGAATGCTTTCAATAGATCATCCCATTAAAAGGGATGATCTATTGAAAGATATTCCCGACAACAAGGCATTCTACCCATGTGAGGGAGCCCCTGCGAAAAGCCACCTTAAATGGGCCGAAGCGTTACGGATTCGAGTTGTTTTTGGTATCCGTGAGCTCCTTCGTCGGTTTGGTACTTTTGGGCTTCAAAAGTAACTTAATGATATTGGCCTCTGGGGGTTTCCCTTCAAAATCAATAAAGGGTGTTTTATAGGTTTCCTAACATATTATCCAAAAATGGAACCATGAAAATGAAACCCCAGAATAGGCCGGAATATTTTTCAATCCTATTCCAACCCCATATTTGCCAGAAACCAATCAACAAAAAAAATCCCGACCTTTCGATCGGGATATTCAATTATATTTAATCAACCACTTTATCAACGATAGCAATCGCTTTGTCTAAATCTTCTTTGTTCACCGTCAGGTGCGGTCTGAATCGAATGCTCTTTTCACCACAGCCTAAGATCAACATATTTTCAGCCATCGCGTCAGAAACAAACTTATCTCTTGCCTCTGGGGTCGGAAGGTCGAAAGCAACCAACAATCCCTTTCCGCGAACATTGCTGATGGAAGGGTGTTTTTCAGCCAGTTCCATCAATTTTACCTGAAGATACTCACCTAACGACTCCGCTTTATTGACCAGACCTTCTTTTTCAATGATCTCCAAGATCAATTTGAAACGGATCATGTCAACCAAGTTGCCTCCAAAAGTAGAATTGATCCGGCTAGACTCTTGGAAAACATTCTTTTCAACACGGTCAAACTTCTCTTTGTTGGCCAAGATCCCACAGACCTGTGTTTTCTTTCCGAAGGATATTACATCTGGAACAATTCCGTAATGTTGGTAACACCACATTTTCCCGGTCATGGCAATTCCTGTCTGAACCTCATCCAAGATCAAGATGATATCGTTCTTGTCACAGATCTCTCTCAGTTTCACAAAGAATTCCTTACGGAAATGGTTGTCCCCGCCTTCAGCTTGGATAGGCTCCAAGATCAAGCAGGCAATATCGTTCGGATTATTGGCGATAGCGGCTTCGATCTCCTGAATAGCTTGTTTTTCCAACTCAACGGTCGCAGCAACTGACTCCTCCGTTAATGGGAAGGTCAATTTCGGATTGCTGATCCTTGGCCAATTGAATTTTGGGAAGTACATGTATTTCCTAGGGTCCTTGGTGTTGGTCAGCGAAAGCGTATAACCGGTCCTGCCATGGAATGCCTGTTTGAAATGAATGACCTGACTCGCTTCCTGGTCGATGCCATTGGCTAGGTTCAGCCTGGTTTTCCAGTCGAATGCGGCTTTTAAGGCGTTTTCAACCGCCAGACCACCGCCGTCGATAAAGAAACAATAGCTTAGTTCCTTCGGGATCCCTACGCGTTCAAAGACATCCATGAAATCCGCATACTCATCGGGATAGATATCCGACAGCGCTAATTTATTGATGGAAACCTTTTCCAACTGTTTTTCATTTGCCAGGATATAAGGATGGTTATAGCCTACAGGCGATGATGCGAACATGCTGAACATGTCCAGATATTCCTTGCCGTCGATGTCTACAATGTATGAACCGTGGGATTTCTCAAGGTCCATGACAACCGGAAGGCCATCTGCCAAGATATGTTTTGCTAATCTTTTATGTGTTTCTCTTATCATAATCGTTTATAATCTAGTTTTTATAGATCAAATTTAATTCCCTGTGCCAATGGTAGGCTAGTGGTATAATTGATGGTATTTGTTTGTCTGCGCATATATACTTTCCATGCATCTGAACCAGATTCACGGCCGCCACCTGTGTCTTTCTCTCCCCCGAAAGCTCCCCCGATCTCAGCGCCTGATGTGCCTATGTTGACATTGGCAATACCGCAATCCGAGCCATTCTGGCTTAAGAACAGTTCTGCCTCACGCAAGCTATTGGTCATGATAGCCGATGAAAGGCCTTGCTTAACGCCATTTTGCAAGGCAATGGCCGCATCTACTTCACCGCTGTATTTTATTAAATAAAGGATTGGGGCAAAGGTTTCATGTTGCACGATTTCATAATGGTTCTCCACCTCAGCAATTACCGGAGTCACATAACAACCGCTTTCATAGCCCTTACCTTCCAGTACTTCACCCTTGGTCAACAACTTTCCGCCTTCCGATTTTATTTTTTTCAAAGCATCAAGGTACATGTTCACCGCTGCGGTATCGATCAAAGGTCCCATGTGGTTGTTGCTGTCCAATGGATCTCCGATTTTTATCTGCTTATAGGCATCTACCAATGACTTTTTCACCTTGTCATAGATGCTTTCGTGGATGATCAATCGACGGGTACTTGTACAACGTTGCCCAGCAGTACCTACGGCTCCAAATACGGCTCCTATAATGGTCATTTTCAGATCTGCACTTGGACTGACGATAATCGCATTGTTACCCCCTAGTTCCAATAGAGATTTGCCCAAGCGTTTGGCAACAACCGTGGCAACCTCTTTCCCCATACGGGTAGAGCCTGTAGCAGATACCAAAGGAATGCGTTCGTCTTCTGAAATCCATTTTCCTTCTTCGGCATCACCGACGATAATAGAAGAGATCCCTTCCGGTAACTTATTTGCTTTCAATATATCGGCTATGATATGCTGGCAGGCTACTGCGCACAATGGTGTTTTCTCACTTGACTTCCATACTACCACGTCTCCACAAACTAGGGCCAAGGCAGCATTCCATGACCAGACCGCTACCGGAAAATTGAAAGCAGTGATGATACCCACGATCCCTAAAGGATGGTATTGGTCGTACATGCGGTGACCTGGTCTTTCTGAATGGATGGTATTTCCATATAATTGTCTGGATAGGCCCACTGCAAAATCACAGATATCGATCATCTCCTGAACCTCACCCATTCCTTCTTGGTAGGATTTCCCCATTTCATAGGAAACCAGCTTGCCTAGGACAGGTTTCAGCTCGCGAAGTTTCTCTCCTAATTGACGGACAATCTCGCCACGCTTTGGTGCTGGGATATCGCGCCAAACCAATTTCGCCTTCTCTGCCTCTTGTATTACTTTTTCGTATTCTTTCCTGGTCGTACTCTTTACCTTAGCAATCAATTTGCCATTGGTAGGTGAATAAGATTCAATCAACTCACCCTGAGCAAACCATTTGCTCCCTGTCGATGTACCTAGGTTTTCAGCCTCGATCCCAAGTGTTTTTAATTCTTTTGATGTCATAATATGGTTTATATTATTCGAAATTTCTATAAATATAGCGAATATATTTTGTTGTCAACTGAATTTGGTCGAATTTATTTTGTAATTTGGACATAAGATAATGGGCCGTAGACTATGTCTGGTGCGATTTGAAGATGTTATTCACAATTGTTTGTTGTAATGGTGATTTTAGTCATTTTTCAAACAGGTTATTTGCGATAGATTCGAAAAGCATTAGGACTTTTTAGCACAGGCTATTTAAGGTCTGCCTATTAGCTAATGTCTATAAATCTAAATTACCCATGGACTACTACCAAATTGAAGAGTTTTTGACCCCTGAGCAGATCCTTGTTCGGGATGCCATCCGTGAATTTGTAAAATTCGAAATCCTACCGGTCATCGATCAATATGCCCAGGAACATAAGGAAATTCCGGGCTTGATGAAAAAATTGGGTGCTATTGGTGCACTCGGTCCATTTATTCCCGAAGAGTATGGTGGGGTAGGACTGGACTATATGTCCTATGGATTGATTATGCAGGAACTGGAGTTTGGTGACTCGGCCATTCGGTCTGCTGCTTCGGTGCAATCCTCCTTAGTGATGTTCCCGATCTATAAGTTCGGTTCGGAAGAACAGAAACATAGGTTCTTGCCTCGTTTGGCAACGGGAGAACTCATCGGCGCATTTGGCCTTACCGAACCTAACCATGGCTCTGACCCTGGAAGTATGGAGACCAAGTTGCTAAAGGACGGGGAGGGGTACCGCTTGTCTGGTTCCAAAATGTGGATCACCAATGCGCCAATCTGTGATATCGCCGTGGTATGGGCACGCGATGAGGACAAAAAGATCCGTGGGGTGATCGTTGAAAGGGACTTTGAAGGATTCAGTACACCTGAAACCCTGAATAAATGGTCGCTACGGGCCTCAAAAACAGGTGAACTGGTCTTTGATCAGGTTTTTATTCCGCAAGATAATGTCCTTCCCGAAGTCAGTTCCATGAAAGGCCCATTGTCCTGCCTAAATTCTGCACGGTATGGTATTTCTTGGGGAGCCATCGGTGCTGCAGTGGATTGTTATCAGACGGCATTGCAATATGCCAAGGAACGCAAACAATTTGGGAAGCCCATTGCTTCTTTTCAACTGCAGCAAAAGAAATTGGCAGAGATGGTCACGGAGATTACCAAGGCACAATTGCTGTCCTGGCGGTTAGGGCAGTTGAAGAATGAGGACCGTGCAACACCTGCACAGATATCCATGGCCAAACGCAACAATGTGAATATGGCCTTGCAGGTGGCCCGTGAAGCCAGGCAGATATTAGGCGCTATGGGTATTGTCGGCGATTATCCGATCATGCGCCATATGATGAACCTGGAATCGGTCATTACCTATGAAGGTACCCACGATGTACATCTGTTGATTACCGGAAATGACATCACGGGCATCAATGCTTTTTAACTACCTATTATAAGGATAGTCCTGCACCCAGCGGAAAGTCCGGGTCTTCAGGTCAATGTTCTCCATATCTATCTTCTCCAAAAAGATAGATGTGGAATCCTTGCTGTCCGTTTCCATAAGTATCAATCCATCTTCCTTTAGTCGGTATTTCAGGTCCAGCGAAGGTTCATTGTATTTCCCTACGATTCTAAATTCCTTACTGTCTTTTGTGGGGATAAGCTGATAGTATATCAGGTCCATACTTTCATCCCGAACCGTTAAGCTGTTTTCATTAGTGAATATTAAGTAGTGCCAATGGTCAGGCATGTTTATTTTCTTTCGGTTCAGATGTTCCTTAAAGGGTATATAATATGCGCCGTACAGTTCGCTTTTTTTACCCTGGAGTTGAGCGATGTACTTTCTGGTTGAATGAGTCCTTGGAATCAGGGAGGCGATTGTCAATATTATGAATAGGTATTTTATGGAGATAAATGCAATTCGTTTCCAGCGTTTGCTGAAGGTGGGCTGCGGCGGTCTGCTGAGCTGGACCGGTTCCTGTTTGATCAATAGCATATAGAACCTTTTGATATTTGGCGCCAACAGAAAAAGACTGAACAGAACCAGGGCCGTGGAAACCATCTTGACGGGTACATCATAGAAATAATTTGTAGCCATTACGTTTATGCTGACCCCCAGCATGATCAATGCGCCCAAGGTGGTCGTCTTTCGGAACAACAGCAAGACGCCTAACATTTCGGCAATACCTATAAATATATTGTAGGCGGGCGAAGCTCCATAAAAGGTCCATGCCAATCCCATCGGTGAAAACTTATATAGGGGTTCAGTCAGTCTGATGAGATCTGGGGCTGGAAATTGCTGAGAGAAAACTTTGACGAATCCGTACATCAACATCGTAATAGCAATGTAATACCTGATCAGCACCGTGAGCCAATAGTATAATCTTGGGTAGACCTTATTTTTCCGATCGATGAGTGTCCATATAATACATCCTATAATAGATACTATGCTGATCAATAATAGGAGTAGCCATTGCAAGGTGGTGTCTCCGCTTCCACTCCTAAAGGGCATGTTCCCATCGAACTTCACAAACCCAGAAGCCAGGAATTTTAGGAGGTCAGTTAAGACTGGAGTGAGAATGCGCTCCAAGAAGAGTAAGAAAAAGAAGCTGTTGTTATTTATCAATATGATAAAGAGGGTTATTAATATAAAGCAAAACCTAAATAGGATGGGGTTTTTGGGGAATACTTCAATCGGCTGTTTCTGGTTAGTCTGCTCCATAAGGAATTCATTGGTTTCTTAAATATAGGAAATTATGAGTGGCGGCACCTTTGTTGCTGTATTATTTAAGTGTTTTTAACGAATGTGGGTCATGGCCTTTGGTCTGTTTTGATTCAAAATTGAGGTGTTTTTTTGTGGCTCTCCTTCGGGACTCGTTCGGGGCATGTTCGGGAATGGTCCGGAGAGAACAGGGAGACCGGCCGGAGCGTACCCGAGGACGCATGGGGGATTTGGTTGCTTGCGTTGCGAATTTTCGGAATGTGGGTCGAATGAGGTCAGGCTGAAAGGTAGGAGGGGGGAACCAGGATTCCCTTCCACGGCAGGGGCGAATTGAATTCGCCCGCCCCATGTATTTGAACCAGGATCAAGGGGATGGGAGGATGGGCCAAGATCTGGGGCCGAACCGGGATGGGGAGGTTTGGAGGATGGGCCAAGACCATGGAAAGTTCCGGGAACCCTCCCGGTTGCCCCCTTTTGCCCCTTTTTCACCCTCCCTTCGAAAAATTATCTGGCAATGCTACAGCGAGTTAGCTGGCGGCGGTAAAAATACTTTGGCCTCCCCCTTGGAAGTGAACGTATTTTGTCCCTATCTT
>NZ_JBSHLH010000024.1:0-56435 GCF_053644255.1 Sphingobacterium sp. NPDC055431 | reverse complement strand
GATATAATATTTAATCCGATTAATCGAAATATACCTTTAGGTATAGATTAGCAAAACTATTTGCATATTAGTTTCGCTAACCACAATTGTTAGGAGACATCATACCCCGTATAATAATATGAGTGACCAAAAAACAAATTTTCTAATTAATATAGCGAAAGATGATACTCAAAAGGATAATTATCTATCAATTATTTTAGCTAGAAATCCTGATTTAAATTTATCTAAAAAGGAAACATTTTTTGAAATTGTTAGGCCTTTTTATAAAGAATATAATTTAGTAGATAGGCAAACACTTCTGCAATTTGACTCCCCAAAAGAAACTGATTCTGTTTCTAATTGGGAAAATAAAGATTATAGAATATCTCGCATATATATAAGTAATTTAAAAGCCTATCCTAAATCTGAAATTCCTTTCGGAATAGATTTCACAGATATTGATAATAATATAACCAGTCATATTATAATTGGAAGTAATGGTGTTGGAAAATCTACGATTTTTAATGCATTAGAATATACTTTTACTAAGAGAATTGGTGAAGCAGAGTTACGGACAAAAAAAACTCCATTAGAAGATGGAGATAGGTATTTTAAAGATTACTTATGTCATTTTTCTAATACGTATGAGGATTGTGTATTCAAGGTATTAACCAAAAGTGGAGATACATTATATTTAGATAGGGAAAATATTCCCTCGCAAATAAGAAAAGTATTAAATCCAAATAATCATTTCATTAGTGAGTTTGATATATCTTCAAATTGTAAACTTGATTTTGAATCAAATCAATTAGATTCGTTTAACAGTTTAATTGCGAATAACATTGGACTATCAGATCTAGTGGATTTAGACAAGCATATTTATCAATTTTCAACATATAATCGACTTACAGAGTCAAATAATTTAAAAAAAGCAAAAAGTTCATTAGATGACAATAATTCAAAATTATCGACATATATGAATCAAATAAATGAACTCCAAAAAAAACTGAAAATATTACAACAATCCAATGAAAATATAAAAGAAAAGTCAAATTTTGAATTAAAGGATAAATTAAAAAGCTTTATTGAAACTAGTTATGATTTTGATGTTAACTCGAATGAGTTAAGGGAAAAAATATTTTTTTATAATGAGCTAAGAAAAGAAATCAAAAAAATATCATCAAAGATAAATAATGTTTCCGAAATAGATTTTTTACAAGCTGGTTTAAAATTACTCGACCGCAAAGAAGATTGTCCTTTCTGCGAAAATTCTAATTTTTCAAAATATGTGATAAGAGCTCAAGTTGAAGATAAAATTCAATATTACGAAGAATATTCGAACAAAATTAAAAAATTTGAAAATGTATCCTCTGAAATATATGAAAAATTAAATATTATTATTAATAAACTGTTTCAGTTAAGAAATTCATTAGAAAATGAAGTCGAATTCTCCAATAAATTCTTTGTAAAAGAAGGCTATAATGAAACTTTAACTAAATTAAGGAATATACTAATTAATTCTACATCCCATGATTTAATTGCAGATTTTGAGATTAATAAGAATAAATATAATAGTTTATCTTTTCAAAAAAGTGCGTTTGTAGGATTTGTTATTGAAAGAGGTTATGACTATTTATTTGATTATTTACCTACATACGTTTCGGAATTAAGGGAGCTAGATGAAAAAAGGAAATTCTATTTAAAAACTAAAGTAGAAAATCTTTCAAAATATGATATTGAGTCAGATGCAATCGTAAAAAAATCACTTCTTGAAAAAGAACTTGATCAATTAATCTCTCAAATTAATACATTAAAAGAGAATTCGTATAGCCTAGAAAAAAGCTATGAATTAGCCCTTAAAGAACTAGAGTTTTTTAATAAGGTTAAAGATGAAGCTAAAGAGCTCTACAAAATAATCCATAAACAAATAACTGATGAGATATCTAAAGTTTTTGAGCCACTAAAGGATATTATTATTGCTGTTATAAATGATTATTTAATTAATTCTCGAAAAGAAGACATAGAAATAATATTAGATAATGAGCCCGATGAAAAGGACTTAGAAACCGGAGAAATAATCTCTACTAAAATTGTAGCCTATATTCGAATAAAGAAAACTAACGAAAGAATTTCTGTAAATAGATATTTTAATACTTTTCATTATAAACTATTTTCAACAATGGTCGCAATTAGTATTGCTATTGCATCAAGAGAAAAAACTAGAATTAATTTGCCTTTAGTATTAGACGATATTTTTTATTCAAGTGACTTCGGGAACAGAGCAACTATTGAAAGATTTTTAGATAACCTTTTTGAATTATTTAAGAAGTATACTCCTAATCTACCATTACAATTAATAATGTTTACACATGATAATATGATATTTGATTCTGCAATACATTCATTATCTGCATCTGAAAAAAATAACATCCAGTTTGGAAAATTATTCGATTCTTCTGAAAGTATAATTCAAGATGATTACAGAAAAATACTTACAAAAATACCTACGAAATTACCTTTCAAAATTTTATCCAAAGTTTACGCATAATGACAAATAATAAGAAAAAGTGGTATCAATGCCAGTACAGAACGTTTGGAGTAGCACTAATTATTATATTGATATTAACAATACTTGGAAACGTATTTACTTATTATATAAATAACAATCATAACAAGACAAATGAAAAAATAATTTCAGAAATTTTAATTAATGCATCAAAAGATAAAGCACTTTTACCTGATTTTATTATTATTGAAAATCAAGATTCTTTAGGGGAAAATAGTATAAATAATGACTCGATATTGAAGAATGAAATCATAAAATTTATTGCGAACAAATATTCTAAATCCAATAATGAGGGGGTCTTTAATATTAAACCTTATATAAGCTCTTCGGATATTAAAGATGAAGATAAAATCATAAAACATATTGAATTTCTTAATTCAACAGTAATCAAAGCTATAGATGACTCGAAAAGTCAATTAGATAGAGAAATTAGTAAAATAAATACTTGGATTTCTATATGGATAGGTGTAATAGGTTTTCTAGGTATTTTTTTTCCATTGATAATCAACATACGTAGTTTAGATGACATGAAAGAGGTTAAAGACTTGTTAGTAAAGTCTAATGATGATATTAAAATAATTGATGGTAAGATAATATTAAATGAAGAAAGTATTAAATTACTTGATACCAAGACTATTAATATCGAATATATAGTCAAGTCTTTAAAGTTAATATCAAAATTAAAGGATATAGATGACAAGTTTATTATTTATAATAAAAATCCAAATATGTTTGTTGGCGGAATTTTAGAAGAACTTCATAAAGAACTTACTGAGATCAGTCTTCAAGAAAATGAGATTACAATTAAAGGAGTTTTACATCAAATCAGTTATAGGCTTTACACTCTTTCAACGTATAGTTTTATTAATAAAATTAATATGGGAAAAATGTTAACACTTTCAAGTGATATTGTAAATAATTTAGAAAATTTAGATAATGATATCTTAAATTCATTACTAGTAAAATTGAAAGAATTGTCAGTTAGTCTAAAAAAAATATGATATCTCTAAGTGCGTATAAGTGTTTCGCAGCTCAGATTTTAGAATAAAACAAAAAATTTATGACCTTATTTTAGACCCTCTAAAATAGGTCTCTTTACATTAAGAACATCTTTCATCCTTCAACTTGTTATACCCATCCTCACTAACGATTATATGGTCACATATCTCAATTTCCAACATTTTGCTGTATTCAAAAGCTTTCTTAGTAAGGGCTATTTTGAGTGTTCTGGTAATCAATTTGCTGACGGATGAATATGTTCGAGAATTAATTTAGATTTAGTTGCTTTCAAGGTTATAGAAAATATGACATTCATATCAACTAGCACAAAGTCTTTACCTCCATTGCAATTTCAACGACTTTCAAAATCCTACTGCCATTGTTCAATAGTATTACTTTAAACTCTTCCAAGAAAGTCATAAAACCTTTATCCCAGACATTTTCAAATACATGAAAGGCAACCTTAGAACTGGAAACATAAGAACATTCAGATTTCTTGAATTTGGGGTTAAATTTGTATTTTGTTTATAGTAATCTATAAACACTCATCCACCACCCATGGCACTCTACAAGGCAAACTCCAGAAATTCCCGCAATTTTAAGGTGACTCTTGAAAACCAAGAAATAGGCGAATTGCTAATTAAGAAATGGTATTCTTTTGATGCTGATTTAATAATGTCTGATGGCAAGAATTATCAGCTTATCACAAAAGGTTTTTGGGACTCTAAGGTTGAATTAATTGATGGATCTCAGACCTTATTGGACTTTAAGATGGGTTGGAAGGGAATCGTGATCAAGACCTATTTTGATAATCAAGAAAGGCAGTATCTGTTAAAGTTGCAAGGTTTTATTAATAGTAAGTTTATTCTAATAGACGAGTCTGAGCGAGAAATATCGGTTGCCAGTACAGATTTCAAGTGGCTAACCCTCAACTTTAACTATGATATAGAAACGTCTGCAAGCTTTGACCAATTAAGGAATAGGGATTTACTGCTGATGACCATGTTGCATTGTATGAATTATTATATATCCTATCTGAGTGCGGCTACCTAATTACAATGGGTCAGGATATTATACTGTCGCCCTGTTTCAAATGGATTGGCTATATTTAACCTAAGCCATTACAAAATCACCTAAAACGAATCCATCTATGAACAAGCCCAGGTCTGTTTTACTTCTTGTCATTACTCTTCTTTTCTTTGCTAATCATTCATGGGCACAGAAAATACCAGGGAAATTGTCCTTAAAGTCGGCATTTTCTGGGAAGTTTGAGATTGGGGCTGCATTAAACCTGAGGCAGATCTATGAGCGGGATGAACAGGCTGCTGCCTTGATTAAAGCACAATTCAATTCCATTACGGCGGAGAACTGTATGAAGGCGATGTACCTTCAGCCTAAGGAAGGGGAATTTAATTTTAAGGATGCAGACCGATTTGTTGAACTGGGTGAAAAGTACGGTATGCAACTTATTGGGCACACCTTGATCTGGCATTCGCAAGCTCCAGATTGGTTCTTTATTGGCAAGGATGGCAAAGAGGTTTCTAGGGAAATATTGATCGAACGGATGCGCAAGCATATACAAACCGTAGTATCGAGGTACAAGGGCAGGATAAAGGGCTGGGATGTAGTCAATGAGGCCATACTGGATAATGGGGACTGGCGGCAGAGCAAGTTCTATCAGATCATTGGAGAAGGATTTATTGAATTGGCCTTTCAATTTGCACATGAGGCTGATCCGGATGCAGAACTGTATTACAATGATTTTTCCATGTCCCAAAAAGGGAAAAGGGATGGCGTGGTTAGGATGGTCCGCAAACTCAAGGATAAAGGGGTTCAAATAAATGGAATAGGAATGCAAGGGCATTTAAGCCTAGATTACCCTTCCCTTGCTGACTTTGAAGCGAGTATCTTGGCGTTTTCCAGTTTAGTGGTACAAGTAATGATTACGGAGCTTGATATCTCTGTGTTGCCGATGCCTGGTCATTCACAAGGAGCTGAGGTCAGTACCAATTACCAATATGATAAAGTACTCAATCCTTATGCGGAGGGATTGCCGGTGGAAGTGGAAAGTAAATTGGCCAATCGCTATAAGGAGTTTTTTGCACTGTTTGTAAAGCATCATGATAAAATTGACCGTGTTACCCTGTGGGGGGTAACGGATGCTGACTCTTGGAAAAATAATTGGCCCGTGAAAGGAAGGACTGATTATCCTTTGCTGTTTGATCGAAACTATCAGGCAAAGCCTTTTGTAAGGGAATTAGTTGAGATGGCTAAGGAATAAAATTGGTTTCTTAAAGCATCATAAACTTCAACCTATACTCCATAGGTGTCATTCCAATAAAAGTCTTGAATTGTTTATTGAAATTGGATAGGGTATTAAATCCTGAATCATAGCATATCTGGGCAACGCTCTTGGATTCGGCAACGGATAGGAGCTTGCAGGCATGCTTAATGCGCAGCTCGGTGATAAAATAGGAAAAGGTCTTGGAAGTCTTGGCTGTAAAATATCGGCTAAAGGAAGTAGGTTTCATATTGAGCAGAGCGGCTACTTCTTCCAAGGTTATTTTATTCCTGAAATGGTTCAGGGCATAATTATAGACGATATTGATGCGGTTTGTTTCCACATCTTTGGACTGATACTGGAATTCATCATAGTGCAAAAGCGCATAATCCTTCCCCTTAGCCAGTACATTCAAGATCTTGAATAGATGAATGATGCTTTCCATGCCATGCAGGTTGAGGAGTTCATGCATCAATGCGATGATTTCCTTTGCTGTGGCACCTTGAATCTCCATGCCATGTCTCACTTTTTCCAACAGGACCTTTAATTGATTAAACTCCTCTTTTTCAGTGAATTTCTCTAATTCTGAACCATTGAAGTAAATGACCAAGCCTTCGCTACTTTTTTTGGATTGGGGATCAAAGTAAATATCATCACTTCGCCATAGGTGGGGGATATTGGGTCCAATAAAAGAAAGGTCCCCTTTTACAAAGGATTTCATGGTATTGCCGATAAACCTGGTTCCGGAACCCTCTACGACAAGGAAAAGTTGATACTCGGAATGGGCATGCCAAGTGGTATCAAAATGTTTGTCGGAAAGCTTTCGCACAAAGAATATGCGCGAGGAGGGTATCCTTGTTTTCTGGACTGCGGTTTTTTTGAAGTTGATATCCATGGATGGAATATAAATGGTCGTCCCCAAGTCTGCTGGGGCTCATATCAAAAGTAAGGGTTTAAGGGGCAATTCGCAAGGTTTGCAGCGGGTAAATGTCTGATTGTTGTCCAATGTTCTGCTATTTGTCTGTAAACTGTGGTAAAATACAGTCATCATTGGGTATTTAATAGGTATGTAAAATTCTTCATGAATCTTAATTTAGGGTTCTAGGATTAACCATTTTAAACCAACCTTGGATAATGCAATAGGCAAGCTCTATTTCATTTGATCAGGGGCAATGCTAAAGTGTATGGCCTATAAACCTTTAAGAATCATCAATTTATTAAAATAATTATATGCAATTACCTGTAAAATTAGGCGTTAGCACCTGGCTATGGACTTCTCCTTTCCGTACGGAGGATGCTGCTGGCCTGTTTGAGAAAATAGCAAGCTTGGGATACGAAGTTGTGGAGATAGCGGTGGAAGACCCTTTGTTGATCGATACCCAAAAGATTGCTAAGGAGCTTGAAAGGAATGGTTTGCAAGCACTGGTATGCGGTGCGTTTGGACCGACTAGGGATTTGACCAGTGATGATGAGTCCTTGCAAAAGACCGGTCTTCAGTATATCGAGGATTGCCTAAATATTTCCAATGAATTGGGAGCCAGTTTTTTCGCCGGTCCTATGTATTCTGCCGTGGGCAAGGCGCGGATGGTTCCGGATGCACAGAGACAAATCGAATGGAATAGGGCGGTAGATAATTTGGGGAAGGTCTGTGAGATGGCGGCTTCCAGAGCGTTGGAGCTTGGTTTGGAACCTTTAAATCGCTTTGAATCGGATCTGATCAATAATGTAGATGATGTTTTGCGATTGATCCATGACTTGAATCACCCAGCAGCCAAGATCTGTCTGGATATGTTCCATATGAACATCGAGGAGCCGGATCCTGGATTGGCGATCCGAAAAGCTGGAGATAAGTTGATCCATGTGCAGGTATCGGAGAATTATCGTGGTACTCCGGGCACAGGAAATGCCAGTTGGGGCGCCTTCTATGAGGCACTTTTGGCAATCGGCTATAAGGGTGCCGTATCGATTGAAAGTTTTACACCAGAAAATAAAGAGTTGGCAGCGGCAGTTTGCATTTGGCGCAATCTAGCCGAGGATCAGGATGCATTTGCGCGTGATGGGCATGCGTTTTTGCAGAAATGGGCGGCCAATAAATTAGACTAACATAATCAATGAACGAAATGATGAAGAAAGAAAAAATTAATGTAGCTATTATCGGGTTAGGATTTGGAGCGGAGTTTATTCCTATTTACCAACAGCACCCTCATGCAAACCTATATGCTATCTGTCAACGTAATGAAGCTAGCCTGAACGAAATTGGAGATGCCTTTTCGATAGAAAATCGCTATACCGATTATGATGAGCTGCTGAAGGATGAAAATATTGATGCCGTACATATCAACACACCTATTCCAAACCATGCGGAGCAATCGATCAAGGCATTGCGTGCCGGCAAGCACGTGGCCTGTACCGTTCCGATGGCTACGACGGTTGAGGAATGTAGGCAGATCGTGGAAGCGGTGGAGGAAACTGGACTTACCTATATGATGATGGAAACCGTGCTGTATGCGCGTGAATTCCTGTTTATGAAGGAGCTGTACGAGAAAGGTGAGCTGGGCAAGATCCAATTCCTTAAAGCGAGCCATCAGCAGGATATGGATGGATGGCCGAACTATTGGCCGGGTCTTCCGCCGATGCATTATGCTACGCACTGTGTAGGGCCGGTTTTGGGCTTGACACGTAATGAAGCGGAGTATGTGTCCTGCTTTGGCTCTGGTACCATCCGTGAGGACTTGATTGGGCATTACAATTCTCCATTTGCCATAGAATCTGCACATATAAAATTCAGGAACTCTGACCTAAGTGCTCAAGTGTACCGGTCGCTATTTGATACGGCTAGGCAATACCGCGAGAGCTTTGAGGTATATGGATCCAAGCAGTCGGTTGAATGGCCATTGATTGAAGGCAAGCCATTGGTTTTGCATGTGGCCAAACGTCCGGAGCCTGAAATTCCTGAAGAAGTGGACTGTCCGGATTATGCTCATTTGCTACCGGAACCGATTCAGCATTTTACAAGGGCCGGAGTTTATGATGAAGGCGAAAACCAACACCTTTCTTTTCTACAGGGAAGTGGGCATGGGGGTTCGCATCCGCATTTAGTACATGAATTTATCAGTGCATTGGTAGAGGGTAGACAGCCATTCCCAAATGCTAGGCAATCTGCAAATATAACCTGTGTGGGGATTTTGGCGCATGAGTCTGCCCTGAAAGGTGGAGAGATCATTCCTTTACCTGATTTTACTTGGGAAACCAATTAATGGTTTTGCTTCCTGAGGAACCTTTATCTCAATAATATTAAGATGAATAAGATTTTAAAATTTTGCGTTCTGTTCTGTGTTGTTCTGTCGGTACTGGGATGTGCCGATGATAACAAACCTAGAAGACTGGAACTGTTTTTTCTGGGTCATGATAGTAAACACCATGACTCGGAACTATTGGCGGACATCTTGTCAAAAGAGTATTTCGCTGATGGAATAAACATTACCTATTCTATCGATCCCGATGATTTGACTCGTCCGGACCTCAAGAAATATGATGGTTTGATCTTATATGCGAACCACGATACGATCAGTCCGGCCCAGGAGAAGGCCTTGTTGGATTATGTAGCCTCCGGTAAAGGCTATATTAATATCCACTCTGCATCCTACTGCTTTCGGAACTCGGATGATGTCGTGGCCTTGATCGGTGGCCAATTCAAGAGCCATGGAGGTGGTTCTTTTGGTGCTGAAATCATCAAGCCTGAT
This sequence comes from Sphingobacterium sp. NPDC055431, assembly GCF_053644255.1. Lineage (NCBI taxonomy): Bacteria > Pseudomonadati > Bacteroidota > Sphingobacteriia > Sphingobacteriales > Sphingobacteriaceae > Sphingobacterium > Sphingobacterium sp. NPDC055431. Next base: position 46,867 of record NZ_JBSHLH010000024.1, on the reverse strand, counting down.
CATCCGGTGATGAAAGGACTTTCGCCATTTGTGACTGAATGGGATGAAACCTATGTGCATCATCTATTGGCGAAGGATATCGAAGTGTTGATGGAACGTGTGGATAGCACGCATAGAGAGCCCTATACCTGGGTAAAAGAGCATGGTAAGGGCCGGGTATTCTATACGGCATTTGGCCATGATGAGCGAACTTTCCGTAACCCTGGATTTTTACAATTGGTAAAGAACGGTATTCTTTGGGCTGTCGGTGATAAGGCAGTGGAGCGCATGAAGAAGTATGAGATTGCGAAGCCTCAATATGAGGAAGCCCGCATGCCTAATTATGAACGCAAAGATCCGGCACCACGCTATCAGCACCCATTAACGCCGGAACAATCGCAGACCCTGATACAGGTGCCTGTTGGTTTTCGCCTGGAGCTGTTTGCCAGTGAACCGGACATAAAAAAGCCGATTGCAATGGATTGGGACGAACAGGGAAGGCTTTGGGTCATCGAAACGGTGGATTATCCGAATACCGTAAGAAATGACAAAGGGGAAGGTGATGATCGAATCACCATCTGTGAGGATACGGATAATGACGGCAAGGCGGATAAGTTTACCGTGTTTGCTGAAGGTCTTAATATCCCGACTTCCTTTGTGTTTTCTGATGGCGGGATTATCGTTGCGCAGGCCCCTCACTTTCTGTTCTTAAAAGATACCGATGGTGATGGTAAAGCGGACGTTCGCAAGGTATTGATTGATGGTTGGGGAACCTTTGATACGCATGCTGGTCCATCTAACCTGAAATATGGAATGGATAACAAAATCTGGGGAACCGTTGGTTATTCTGGATTTGAAGGTAATATTGCGGGCAAACCTTATAAATTTGGTTCAGGAGCATATCGTTTTAATCCAAAAGCTCAAGATTTTGAATTCCTTGGCACCACGACCAATAACACTTGGGGATTGGGATTCTCGGAGGATTTTGATGTATTCCTGTCCACGGCCAATAACGAGCACAGTAACTTTCTGGCTATTCCTGCTCGCTACTATGAAAATGCTAACCTGAATGAGCGGGGGATCGAGAAGATTGATGCCCACTACAAGATACATGAATTAACTAAAGAACTGCGCCAGGTGGATGTATTTGGCGGATTTACCGCTGCAGCTGGCCATAATCTCTATACAGCACGGGCCTTTCCTCAAGAATATTGGAATAGGGTAGCCTTCATTGCTGAACCGACCGGACGCCTGATCCATAAACATATCTTGGAGCCTTCGGGATCTGGATTCAAGGAAAAGGGCGATGGCTGGAACATGGTCGCTAGTTCTGATAACTGGTTTGGACCTGTGGAGGCCAAAGTAGGTCCTGATGGTGCGCTGTGGTTCTTGGATTGGTACAACTTCATCATACAGCATAATCCAACTCCTCAAGGCTTTGACAACGGACCTGGAAATGCCTATATAGACCCATTGAGGGATAGTACTAAAGGACGTATTTACCGATTGGTGCATGAAGATGCGGCCAAGCAAAGGAAGTTTAAATTGGATGGCAAGAAAGGACGTGAATTGGTCGACGCATTGACGAGCGATAATATGTTCTGGCGTACGACCGCTCAACGTCTATTGGTCGAAGGCGCTGATAAGTCTGTTGCCAATGACCTTAACAAACTGATCAGTGATAAGTCGGTGGATGAGGTCAACATCAATGGGGGTGCCATTCACGCAATCTGGACTTTGCATGGTTTGGGTTTATTGTCTGATGGGGAGAACGCTAGCTTTGATGCGGTTCTAAAGGCTCTTAAGCACCCAGCCGCAGGGGTGAGAAGGGCAGCTATTCAGACCTTGCCTAAAAACGCAAAGGTGATCGATGAGTTGATTTCCGCAGGTGTCGTGCAGGATAAGGACTTGAGAGTTCGCTTAGCGGCCATATTGGCTTTATCTGAGGCGCCGCCAAGCCCGAAAGTTGCTAAGGTGATCTTTGATGCGGTACAGAACCCTGAAAATGAAAAAGACAAATGGTTATTCCATGCCTTGATGATTGCCGGTGGTATTCACCAGAAAGATTTTATGCATGAATACCATACGAAGTTTGGACATCCTGACTTTTCAAACGCCAATGGCTCCTTAGCGGAAAGGATCATTGCCGGAAATAACATGAACGTCCTTGCGCTGAATACGGCAAGGAACGGAGTGATTGGGCCAAGGCAAATTCCTGATCTGATGAATAGGGAGATCCATTTTGTGGGTACAGTAAGTCAGAAAGATAAGAAGCCCCTAAATGGAGCCTTGCTTTCCTATGGCAACAAGAAGGATGGATTCGCAGTTTCTTTCAAAGATGGTAGACTGGAATTTAGGGTCAACCAAAAAGGAAATAAAGCTGTCATTCAGTCTGAGATACTAACAAAACCTACATTTAAGCTGAGGACTTCCTTACTGTCTGATGGCAAGATGCTAGTGTTCATTGATGATGCGAAGGTAGCAGAAGGCAAGACATTAGGTCTATTCCCTGAAAAACAAGATGGTTTCCTACTGGTTGGGAAAGCCAGTGCAACTAAGGATGCTGAACAAGGGCCAAATGATAGCCCAGGAGATTTTGCTAAGGATTTTGACTTTAATGGAAACCTAGAGGATGGGCGATTGGTGGCTATGAACAAAACGGTAGTGGCTGAAGGCAGTACCGTAGAGGCGGATAAGGTCTTAAAAATTAAGGCTATCGTTGGGGAAATGAAGTATGATATCACTAATTTTTCTGCGAAGGCGGGATCAAATCTGAAGATCATTTTTGAAAACCCTGACCATATGCAGCATAATCTACTGATCCTGAAACCGGGTAGTCTGGACCGTGTTGGACAGGCCGCTGATAAGTTGGCCACTCAAAGCAATGCAGCCGAGCTACAGTATATTCCAAATACACCTGATGTCTTATTCAGCACCTCCTTGATTGATCCGGAAGGTTCTTATGAATTGAACATTAAAGTGCCTTCGGAGCCGGGAGATTATCCATTTGCCTGTACTTTCCCAGGGCATTGGCGAATAATGAACGGGGTCATGAAAGTGACGAAATAATAGAAAAGGGGAATAAGCTTCAAGGTTTATTCCCCTTTTTTAATGTCTTTGGATTTAGGCTGACATAGTTCCTAGTTGTAGCTAATATGAATAATGAAACGTTTGAATTGTCGTTACTATAGGAATAAATGACCTGATCATAAATCGAATGCCATGATGAAAAAGCAAGATATCCTGACCCTTGAAAACCAACTTTATGATGCCATGAAATCGGCCAACCTCGAAATGTTGGATAAGCTGTTGCATAAGGATTTGCTGTTTATTATACCGAGCGGAGAGATTATTGGCAAAGAGAAGGATTTAGAAACCTATCGTTCTGGAGTTCTTAAAATCATTGATCTCAGCCCAGATGTTGAAAACCTAAATATCATTGATGACGTTGCCATAATCACCTTAAGAATGAGGTTAATGGGAAGTTATTCCGGAGAACCTTTTGAAGCCCAGTTTCGATATATCCGTTTTTGGAAAGAATTCGAAGATGGAATAAAGGTTATCGGTGGAAGCGGAATTGCCCTATAATTTAAGCTTAATCACTTGGTACATAATCCAAGGGCAACATATAGGCTAGTTTAGAATAGCCAACGGCATAGCCGCTCAATATCCAGTTAGCTGTTGGAAAATAGGAGCCTTGTGGCTCAATGATAATTCCATCGGTCTCGACGATGGACAGTTCGGAAACTTCGCTGGCGGCTTTCTGTAAGATCTTGTTCTTGGATTTTGAGAAATCTGCAGGATAGATGATATAGAGATAATCAGCATAATTAAGCTTCATAAGCCCCTTCTCTTTATCCTCAGCTGCAATAATTTCATTGGGCTGCATGATCCCCATCAAATAGCTGATTTTCTCAGGTTGAGTCATCTGCTTTCGTATGGTTTTTACCTTGTCTTCCGTGTAGTCCTTTTGAGAGACATAGAATAGGTTCCAGTTTCCTCGATATTTCTTCTGAACGCTGTCTAATATGGCATTATATTTTTGTCTGGCCTCTAGGCGAACTGCATTGTCTTCCTTTACCAATTTCCTGACGATATAACCGTCCTGTTCCCATTGTTTGTTATAGGTACTCCGCACAAACCTGTTCAGGGACAATAGGTAGGACACATTTCGGTTCTTTTTATATTTAGACCGTCCCTTGCCTACATCCTTAAAAAAAGCATAACCCTCGAAAAGAAACATCCTGCTTGCAAAGTCCATTCTAAATCCCCCTAGGTCGTAGGTCAGCTCATAACCCAAGGCATCATTACGAATCTTAAGGGGCTCGGTACAGATTGCCGTCAAGACATTAGCCTTTTTGTCAAATCGGAATTTTACGACCTCATGGTTGAGGATTTTGCATTCCTCGGCAAAGTCTCCTTGTCCTATTAAATTCTCAATAAAAAAGTCGCCCCATTCCTTCCAGCCATCTTTTAGGTAATTGGTAACCACAACTTCTTCTATAGCTGTAGACTTTTCCTTGATCGCGATGACCAGCTCGTGCTGCAAGGGAAGCTGGATTTCCAAGACCCTTTTTTCAAAGCCCATATTGCTCACCACCAGTTCAACATTCCTGTTCGGCGAATGGAGGGTAAACAGTCCTTCCTTATTCGAGCTGGTTCCCAATGAAGAATTATTGATATAGATTGAAGCACCGGCAATAGGGCTGCGGTCATCTGCATTGATGATTTTCCCTTGGATGCTATGTTGGGCCAATAGGGGATGGGCAAAGAAAATAGACGCAAGAAATAGGTAGAATCGGATCATGTTACGACATTTTCGTAAATATACTGAAAAGCAAGAAGAGATTTCAGTAGCATTAAGGCTTTAATTTGCAGCTAGTTGGTCTTTAATCTTTTTATAAAATGCTATATTTAGTTCTATGAAAAAGGTAGTTTCCCTAGTATGGACATTGCTATTAGCCGTGAATTGTCTAATTGCGCAGGTTCATTATTCCAATGATATTATTCAGACCGGCGCTGAACGCACAGAAAAGTACATGCCACAGCTACAGGGTAAAAGAGTTGCCCTGGTTGCCAATCAAACTTCCATAATAGGGGATAAACATCTATTGGATAGCCTCGTGAATGCTGGGATAGAGATTGTCAAGGTCTTTGGTCCAGAACATGGTTTCCGGGGGAATGCCAGCAATGGAACGTCTGTGGGCGATGAGGTGGATCCGAATACAGGGGTCAAGATCATTTCGCTTTATGGGAAAAAGAAAAAGCCTTCAATGGAGGATCTTGCAGATGTAGATGTGCTGCTCTATGATATACAGGATGTGGGCTGCCGTTTCTATACCAACATAAATGTCTTACGGGATGTGATGCAGGCAGCGGCAGAACATGGAAAGGAAATGCTTATCCTGGACCGACCTAACCCTAATGCCTACTTTATTGATGGGCCTATTTTGGATATGAAGAACAAATCTGGAATCGGGCAGTTTCCAATTCCCATAGTTCATGGACTTACGGTTGCCGAATTTGCACTTATGGCAAATGGAGAGGGCTGGCTGGGTAATGGCCTGAAATGTAAGTTAAGAGTCGTTGAAAATGCCAACTATAAACACAGCCTAATGTATAAGTTGCCGGTTAACCCATCACCGAACCTCAACACTCCTGAGAGCATTCTTTTATATCCGACAACCTGCCTTTTTGAAGGGGTTTCATTAAACCATGGACGTGGTACTGATTTTCCATTCACCGTTGTAGGCGCACCAATGTTCAAGGGAATCTATGAATTCAGTTATACACCGGTTTCTATGCCTGGGCGTGCAGAGAACCCATTATATCAGGACCAAGTTTGCTATGGTCTGGACTTGCGTGGGACAGATTTCGAGGAGTTGGTCAAATCCAAGAAGATTAATCTGAAATGGATGATTGAGCTTTATGCTAAAAGCCCAGATAAAGCTGCCTTTTTTGAAAGGTTTCATCCACAGATCGGTAATATCGACTATCTCGTTGGGGTGTCAGTTTTTAAGGATCAGATCCGTGCCGGTATGACGGAAGACCAGATCCGTAAAACTTGGGAGCCCGGTATTGAGAAATATAAGAAGATGCGCAAAAAGTACTTGTTGTATAAGGAATAGAGATCTTCTTTAGATCCTAAAAACAACATCGCTTTCCTCGTAATCCTCTTGAGTAGCCTGGAAAGGATCGTTTTGGATACTCTCCACAGTCCCGATTTTAATGCCTGCTATCGAACTTTTATCTGTAGCATTCGTGAGAAAGAAGTGGTATTCCAGTTCTAGATAGCCTAAGTCAAGTGCTCTGAACCCTTCCTTTGCCAGGTCGTATCCTAATACCGCCGAGGTTGGTCCTAGGGCGAGAATGATTAATTTATTGGTGCCGTATTTTTTTGCTGCCGATAAGATTTCATTATAATACTTAAAGCTGTTGCTATTCGGGCATTCAATCCTTTCTATGCTTTTAGCATTGTCATAAAAGCCTTGTCCCTTGCCTAGATTGCTGCCTTTGCCCTCGATTATTAATAAATCCTGATCTTCCCAAAGTCTTTTCCAATGCGCTATCTTTTTTTCAATGGCCTCTTGATCCTTGTTTCTGTCATCAAGATAGAACCTGCTGATCTGCGCATTGAGGTAAGTGTAATCCTTCCTCAGAAACGATGATATTTTGTAGAATAACTCGTGTAAATAATGTTGCCAAAATCCTATTGAAGAATCCGTCAACTTGTTGTTATCTAGGTCTACTAAGGTTCGAGGAACTGCAATTTTTAAATTGTATTGATCGGTGCTTCTATCCTTCAGAATTTCCAGCAACCTCTTTTTGAGATCAGGGTCTGCTTCCTGATGCTTTAATGAGACGTTCCTTGGACACAGGAACTCTCCATTTAGCATCAAGGTAAATTCTCCGTCCCCAAATCTGGATAATGAACATTTGGAATCAATCAAAAAGTCAAGGCTTTCATCAAAGGTCAGTACCTGCAGTTTGTTGTTCTGAAGTTCTTTGCTGGACCTGGAAACATTGAGTTTCCAATCTATCTTGTTCAATAGCTTATGAAGGATGTTCATTTAATAATTAGTTTGGTTACTGTGATGCTGTAAATGTACTATAAAACATTCAGGATTAGGGATGAGTACGCCCAAACTATTGTATTTGTAAATGGATATCTAATCTTTTGTTTATATGTCGAACATGGCGATTCTAATACTTTACATGAAAATATAGGACTGGGAAAGTTTATTAAATTATTATATCCACAAGGGATTATCCTGTATATTGCAGGCAAATCATTCCTAAAACCAAAATGAAAAAAGTTGTTTATCCTATTCTGTTTGCATGTTTATTGTTTTCTGGCTGTAAGAGCAATTTATCCCAAAAGGGAAATGCTGATTGGAAACCCTTGTTTAATGGGAAGGATATCGATGATTGGTTTGTCAAGATCCATCATCATGAGGTAGGTGAGAATTTTGGAAATACCTTTCGTGTGGAAGATGGTATCATCAAGATCAGGTATGATCAATACGGCGATTTCAACGATCAGTTTGGCCACCTGTATTATAAGACGCCGTTTTCCTATTATCACCTGAAATTTGAATATAAGTTTGCTGGTGAACTTCAACGTGGGGCACCGGAATATACCTTATTAAACTCTGGCATAATGTTCCATTCTCAAGATCCTCGTGGGAGGCTAAAGGAACAGGATTGGCCTATTTCTGTCGAAATGCAATTGCTTGCCGGACTTGGCGACGGCAAACCTAGACCGACGGGTAATATGTGTTCTCCAGGGACCAATGTGGTTTACCAAGGTAAGATTGCCGAATCACACTGTTTGAATTCGACGTCTAAGACCTATGATAAACACCAGTGGGTCAAAGGAGAATTGATCGTTTATGGAGACTCCCTGATCCAGCATATTATTGAAGGAGATACTGTGCTGCAATATTCTAAACCGCAGATCGGGGGTGGTACTGCAAATGGTTATGATCCGAAAATTAAGATTGACGGCAAACTATTGAGTAGTGGTTTTATTGCTTTGCAGAGTGAAGGACAGCCGGTAGATTTCAGGAATATTTATATCAAAGATCTTTCGAAGTCCTTTTAATAGCATAGAGCGGAATGCCCACGAGGCATAATACTACGGTTGCAATGGCAGCTACCATAAGTCAGCTTTACTGGAGATAAAGTCTAAGGAAAAGAGCAATAGTGCGATTAAAAACAGGGAAAATGCGTACACTTTAAGGCCAAATAGATTCTGTTTTTTATTATTTTGTTCAGTGAGATGACCCCTGCGGCTGCTCTTGACCCATATTTGGCCGCAGAGGCTGCATCTCTTAATACGCTTATACTTTCAGCATCGTTTTGATTTACATCATCGATGCTATTATTGGCGACAGAACTTACAATAATTAAAGGGACATTGATTGAGCGACTGGTCTTATTGTTTGTTCCAACCACCTGCTCCTTTACGGAACCAATGGGCCCTTGGGTAACAGTATGTAGGATGGCCTCCCTTATTTTTGTTTTTTTGTCCTTGCAAATCGTTAATGGAAAACAGCAACGAGAAAATGGTTAATAATAATTGTTAGGATTCTGTTCACTTGATTCTTTTTTATTCGGTAGGAGATTTGGGTTGATTCTTTAATTAAATGGGTCTGATGATTATCTCCTTTATAACCTATTTCTTTTGCCTTTAAAATTATGAATGTTTCCTAATATTATGGGTCAGCTATGCATTGGTTACATTCAAATATAGAAGCACTATTTTATTCTTGCAAATTTATTTTTTAATTAATAGTAATTTTTACCGCTAAATATATCAACAAAGTAAAAAACGTAATGAAAACATTTAAATTAAGCCTGTTAGGATAAATTAAATTTTCTTATTGCGTTAAATGAATGACTTGTGGTTTATTTAGTGTTTTAAGGCGTTATTTTGAACTAGGCGGATTTAGGATTGTTTATCTGTCTTGCTTTGGTATGCTGATATTAAATACTATTTTTAATCTAAACCGTAATGTAACCTATGGGAGAAACAAATTCAAGTACTCTAGCCTTAAGTAACATATGTAGACATCGATATCGATGTCTACTCCAAAGATCTTAGAATTTCCGAACACCTAACACTTTCTAAATGCTATATGGTCTTCAATAACTGCATTCCAAAACCCGGTAGGTCAGGCGGAATTAATTTTCCATCTTTTACCGCGTAGGCTGTGAGGTCCATATCGTCTGAACTGCTTGTTACCCCTTCAATAGTGACGGTATTTCCCAGGCCACCAGCCAAATGCGCCGTATAATTCGTTTTCAGTAATGAGCCCCAAGCATGCGGAGAGGCGAGGGTGCCGGTCTTGACCAGTTCAGGCATCATCCTTCTCCAATTAGTAAAGCCCAGACCTTCGATGTCAGTTAATTGCACGTCCAAGAGCTTCTGTTCAAAGAGTTTCTTGAGGAAGGCTTGGTCTGGATCCGCTTCACCATCGGCCAATAAGGTATCCAACTTTTCCTGTTGGACAAATTCCCGAAGCTTTTTATAGTCATCTACCGTTTCATGGAAAGGCTCTTCAATCCAGAAAAGCTTAATCCCAGCAATCCCTTTTAAATATTGGATAAATTCATCACTTGTAAATCCATTGTTTCCATCCACCAAGATCTCACAGTCTGGAAATGCAGTAGCAACGGCCTTTGTAACTTCAATATCCCTTTGCATACCATCAGCTTTCGGCATCCATTTATGACCACGACCTATTTTTAATTTAAACTGTCTGTAACCCACTCCGTAATCAAATCGGCACTCCTCCAGAATTTTATCAATTCCGGCGGGCTGATCCTTAGGTTCTAGATCGTCAAAATAGATCATGCCGCTATAATACTTGGTAATAAAGGGGTCCTTTTTGCCTAATAGAGCATATACTGGCTTTTGAAGGACGACACCGGCCAAATCATGCAAGGCCATGTCAAAAGCGATATGTTTTTCAGAAAGTGTCCCAGCTTTTGGGGTAAAGAGATCCGATATTTTTTTACCAACTAACCCAGGGACCAACTGTTCGGCTTCTTTTTTTGAACCTCGGAGGGACGCCCAACCCATTGCACCTTGATCCGTCCTCAAGCAACAGATGTCCAGCTCAGGTCCATGACCATGGAGGTCTAATCTGGCATTTTTTCCAACCAGTCTGGGATAGTTTAGTTTTACTTTTGAAAATACTATACTATCTATTTTATGTTCGGCAAGTTCCCTTTCGTCTGCTGCCAATTCGAATAGATCCGCCAAAGGACTACCATATCCATTGGAATTTAAGAGTAGGGAAGAGGCAAAGCCAATACCTAAGGAGTTGATAAAGGTTCTTCTTTTCATAGGTTTTTGTGGTAAGTTGATAATACAAAATTACAACAAAAAACATTTCCTTATGTTTGGTTATTAGTGATTTAGGTTAGGTCTTTTGATCTGCAATTCCTCCAGTAGCTCATCCAGGTTTCCTAGACTGGCAGACATGCCTGCCAAACTAAATCGACCTCAGCATCTGGTTTCGCAAGTATTTTGAATAATTTCTTTTATCTATTTTTCTAAATTTGACTCCATGAATGATCTTTTGCTTGATATCCGGCAAACCCTAATGGACAATGTCGATAAAACCACTTCTGACTCCATGGCTCGTTTCTTTAAAGGAGGAGAAGGTGCAACGCGCTACGGCGTGCCCATTGAAATTGTTCGAAAGATAGGCAAGGAGGTTTATCAGGATATCAAAAAGAAGCCAAAACAGGAGATCTTTACCTTATGTGATGAGCTTTGGAAATCCAAGATCTTTGAAGAAGCCTATATTGCATGTATCATCACTAAATCCATTCGTAAACATTATGAGGGGGAAGACATGAAGATCTATGAAAACTGGGTCAATCTATATGTCAACAATTGGTCGGATTGTGATACGCTTTGCTGTACGACCATTGGCTATAATCTGATTCAATTTCCAGAAAATGTAAAAATGCTGAAGACCTGGGCAAAGTCCAAAAATCGCTGGACCAAGCGTGCCGCAGCGGTTAGTTTAGTGGTTCCTGGCAAGAGAGGCTATTACTTGGCTGATGTTTTTCAGATTGCTGATATCCTCATGATGGATCCTGATGATATGGTGCAGAAAGGCTATGGCTGGATGTTGAAAGAAACCAGCAAAGCCTATGAAAAAGAGGTTTTCGACTATGTAATGAGGCACAAGGCAAGGATGCCAAGGACTGCCCTGCGCTATGCCATTGAGAAAATGCCGGATGACCTTAAGGCTGCGGCCATGAAAAAAGACTAATTCTTTACCGGTTGCTGCAATGAAAATGGTCTTGCTTCTTTACTGGTTCCTCGGCTTTTATTTGGAGTACCGCTCATCTCAAAGACCATTTCACCGCCTTTATTGATGTCATCAAAAGTAATATAGTTCTTGTCCAAGGGTTTGCCGTTCAGTTCGGCCGATTGAATATAGACATTCTCTGCATTGTTGTTCTTTGCCTGGATAACAAAAGTTTTTCCATTCTCTAAACTGATAGTTGCCTTTTCAAATACGGGGCTCCCGATCACATATTGGTCCGTTCCTGGGCATACACTATAGATTCCTAAGGCACTAAGGACATACCATGATGACATCTGTCCTTGATCTTCATCGCCTGGATAGCCTTTTTCCGTGGCATTGTATAATTGCTTGCAAACCATTCGCACCTGTTTTTGTGCTTTCCAGGGCTCTCCGCTAAAGTTGTAAAGGTAAGGGACATGCTGGGTAGGTTGGTTGCCATGTGCATATTGCCCCATCTTGGCCAATAGCATTTCTCGCATTTCATGGATCTCCTGCTTATAGCTGCCGTATTTTATGCTTTGATCCATCGTGAAAAAGGAATCCAACTTGGCATTAAATCTCTCTTCGCCACCTATCATGCCGATTAAATCCTCAATATTGTGCAAGACCGACCAGGTATATTGCCAAGCATTTGCCTCTGTAAATGGACCTCCCCATTCAACAGGATCAAAATCTGGCCTCCATTCTCCATTCGCTAATCTCCCTCTCACAAAATTGACCTGAGGATCAAATACATTTCGGTAATTGTACATCTGTCTTCCAAACACATTTTCGAAAAAGGTGTTACCGGTCAACTTCGCCAATTGATAGGCACAAAAATCATCGTATGCATATTCCAATGTTTTTGCAGTGCTCTCATGGATGTCACCGTAAGGAATATATCCTAGGGTATAATACTCTTTCCAGCCTTCTCTTCCATTTGATCCTCCATAAAATCCTTTGTTGGTGGTTTCATGGTAATAGGCTCTCAGAGCTGAATCAGGATCAAAGGTCCGGATTCCTTTCACCCAGGCATCGGTCAGTAAAGAGATGGCATGGTTTCCGATCATGACACCGGACATGCCCGGATTGGACCAAGTCGGGTAAAAACCTGCTTGCTGCTGTGCATCCAATAAAGATTGCATATACCTTCCTTGCATTTGCTGATGTAGAATGTTGCTCAATGGAAATTGAGCCCTAAAGGTATCCCAAAATCCATTGTCCGTATACATGTATCCAGTGTGGATTTTGCCGTCATAAGGACTGTAATAATAGGGATTGCCCTTGGCATCTATTTCATAGAACTTCCTGGAGAATAGGTTTGCCCGAAACAGGCAGGAATAGAATGTGGCCTTGTCCTCCTCGGAACCACCTTCCACCAAAACCCGATTCAAAAGCTCATTCCAAATCTCAAATCCCTTTTTCTTGGTTACCTCTAAATTTTTATGGTCAGCTAATTCCTGTGTTAAATTGAGTTCTGCCTGGTTCGGACTGATATAAGAAGACGCCATCTTGACTTCTACCTTGGAACCCGGCTTAAACTCCAAAAACGCTCCTACGCCTTTACCTAGATCCTGCTTATTATTGGCTTTAATCGTCCCTTTCTCGTTTTCCCAAGTGCCGTAAGATTTAAAATCTTGATTGAACTCAAGGACAAAATAGCTCTTAAAGTTTTCCGGTACTATCCTTCCATTGTTTACATAGCCAATTATTTTCCTTTCTTCTGGTATGATCTTGATTTCACAGTCTTTGGTATAACCATCAAACACCAAGTTTGCTTTTCCATTTTTTGGAAAACTGAAGCGCATGTGTGCCCCCCGTTCCACCGGACTGATTTCTGTCTATATGCCGTTGTCAAATTTTACAGAATAGTAATGTGGTTTGGCAACCTCATTTGCATGTGAAAATTTTAACGCACGCTGATCTTCATTGACGGTCAATTCCCCAATTCCCGGCATCAATGAAAACACCGCATAGTCATTCATCCAGGGTGAACATTGATGCACCTGCTGGAAGCCCCTGATTTTATCTGCTTGGTACTGATACTTCCAGCCATCGCCATTTTTTCCGGTCTGCGCAGAAAAGAAATGTACCGCAAAGGGTAGTCCTATGGTCGGGTAAGTGTTTCCATAAGAAAGGGCATATTCTGAATGTGTCCCTTGTAAGGTATTGACGTATTTTACTAAATCTGGTTTTTGAGCCAAGAGAGAGGCTGCATGGAATAGAAAAGTCAGGAGCGATACAAAAGATTTAAGCTGCATGGGATTTTATAATTGGTGATTTTTGATGATTAAAAATAATCATTTTTGGAATGGGAATGTTGATGGAAATGAAATAATGTTTGGGCACTAGTTTTCCATCACAAATAAGGGTTATGAGGAATATCTGTTAATTTATATCCATCTTTCTTTAATGCTCTTCTCAACTCGGGAGAAGGAGTGGTTTTAAAAACTGCGATACAAAGGGTTTGGCTAGGAGCCAAGCCAAACTTGGTCAACATATCCCGGAAAAACTTTTTTATTTGGATTGCCATAAATTTATGATTTGTATTCTTAGCTTGTATTTTTTCGCAGCCAAGAAACCAAAAATTAGGATTTAACTGTTTTACAGCAATACATGGGAGGTTGAGTGCTGCTGCATATTTTTCAAATTCTCGCTCAGAAACTTTATAGACATAATTGCCAACAGGTTCGTATGAAAATCGGTTTTTCCATATTTTATTGATCATGCCTGGGCTTAATTTTTCCAATATATTCGTGATGAATAATAATGGAGACATTCTAGAAATAGGATCTTGGGGTTCAATTACAATAAAACCATGGTTGGCTACCCTGATCATTTCGTACAAGGCAGCATATGGTCTTGGGAAATGATGATAACTTTCCTTGCAAAGGATATAATCCACGCTATTATCTTCCATTAATATACTTTCTGCATTCTCTGATTTATATTCTGTAATCAACCCAAGCTTTTTAGATATTTCCAATAAGTCAGTCGAAAGGTCTGTCGCAATCACTTGCTTCACTCCACTTTTCAGCAAGAAAGCGGCGTCATGTCCATATGCGTCGCCTAAAGTCATCCAAATTTTTTCCTTATCAATAAGAAGGGGTGTTAGGCTGTCAAAAAATATAGACTGTAACCAATGATTAATACTACCACTGTATTTGATAAACCTGTTCAATACTTCGTGTTTCTTTTCCGGAGATGGAAAGGTGTTTTTGTACCAGTCCGCATGATTGTTATAGCTGTCCTGATGAAATGGGGATACTGGCATATTGCAACTAGATTTGTATTCTAAAGTAAATAAAATTTAGTAAAAAGAAATACCTTTGTTCTGAGTATCTTCTGAAGAATTAAAATTTAATTTAAGAGTTGTTCTTTGGCTGTGTGTCTAAAGGCTTAGATGAGAGTTTTTAATGGTTAACATTCCTTAATCTAAAACTCAACCAATACCTCATACGACTTCGTCAAGGAGTCCTTAGGACTATCGATATAAAAAGTCAGCTTGACTTTATCGTTATCCAGCAAATCAATCACCGAAAAACCTTGTTTATTATAGCCATATTTCAAGGGTTCCCTTTGATGGATATCCGATTGTTTCGACCCAGAACCACTGACCACCTGTCGAATTTTGTCCTGTTCGATATATTGTAGACCATGGTCATGACCTGCGACAAACAGCACTTTTGGATGTTCTGCAGTGGCATCTGTCACCGTTTTGATCAAATCTTGATAGATAGGGTGTTTGAGGTCTTCTGCAAATTTGACTACATGCGTCCGTAATAAGGGGTACAGAGAGCCAATACCGGGTAAAGGGATATAGAGAGAGGACTTCACATCAGTTAACGGGAAGATATGGTCTTTCCAATTATATATTAAGCTATGGTCACCAAAGGATACCATGGGGTGATGCGAAATCATGAGGACCGTTTTATCCCTGTTCTCCTCCAATATCTTCTTGATATCGGCAATGAACTGATCTTTTTCCGCTGTTACATCACGGTTATGATGAGGAAAGAGCCAAAATTCACTGTCATATAAAACGGCTATGGTTTTTGGATTTAGCGTAAGTACAGTTGGACCGATTTTTCCAGCTTCCGGTAAGTATTTTAGACCAGGGTCGCCATAATTATTCAGAAAATCAGCTTGGGCCTTAATTTTTTCCAGACCTTCTTTTCCAGATCTATCCCAATCATGGTTTCCAGCTAAGAAATAAACAGGAACCTGAAGTTCCCTAAAGCCTTCAAATTGTGATTTTAGGATTTCCTGTGTTTCTTCTTTTTTCTTGCCGCTGAGGGCCATCCCTGTAGGGTAGATATTGTCCCCTATAAAAAAGGCCTTGGTCTTGGTTGGGATTTGAAGTCCATTGGCATTCTTGATCAGAAAACTCTGTTTGTTGTTGATTTCTCCGGCATCCCCAAAAATGATCAATCTTTGCTCAACTTGCTGGGCGATAGCAACTTGGATAAAGAACAGAAAGGCAATAAAAAGTATTTTTCTCATGATTATTTCATGTTGATCTGATAAATAAATGCATTGTCTGCTTTTCCTTTTTCGCTGCTGATAAACATTTGATCTTGATTGTTGAAGCTGATGCCTTCAGGTTGTTCAAACTGTTTCTTTTTAAAGTGATGAACTTCCTTGGCTTGGAAGCTCTCATCGAAGATCAGTATAAGTCGGTCAACCGAGGAGAGGAGAAACCACTCATCCGAAGAGTTTCGCTTGCTTAAACCTGAAGGTTTCAGGGAGTCTTTTATTTTAGGGGCAATGTTCGCAATGCTGTTCAGGTCGATGTTAAACTGTTTATTAAGGCTTAGGTCACCTTGGTCCAGAACGTTTAGAACATATCCTGTTAGCCTTGTATTTCCTTTATCGGCTTTGCAGGATTTGCAGAAAACAATAAGATTGTTGTTCTTCTGGTCATAAGCCATAGACTCATATTCCCCTTTTTCTAACTGACCTCTGAAAGTACTGACCTTTCCTTGGTCAACATCCATGCTCACTGGGAAACTATGGATATCGCCATTGCTTTCCAGCACATAGAAATAATTTCCATCCGTCGTGATTTCCTCGTAATCGCCTGCGGGGCCGAATTCAAATTGAGAACTGATGTTGCCGTTTTTGAGGTCGTAGGTGAAGACAATTCCTTCTTCATCTTGCAGCACATAAGCAATGTCTTGGCTGTTTGGAAGAAATGTCAAGCCTGATATTTCATTTAATTCTGTGGGTAGGGTATAGGTCTTTTTTGCATAGAGCTCTGCTGAACTGGATTCTGATTGTTCTTCTTTATTATCTGTGTTCTGTCCTGTTTGGTTCTGGCAGGAAATAAAGGTAGAAAGCAATAGCAAAAATGGTAATATTTTATATATCATTGTTATTTCAAGTGAATTTTGATCATTTCAGCAAATTAAGCTACGGAAAATTTCAAAAAGCTGGATAATCTATTGGTAATATTTATTCGAATTTGGAAAACACTTCTGGACGTAGATTAGATATTATATTGACCTCATTCGAGACATATTCCGAATTTTCCGAACGTGTCTCGAATATGGGTAAACTAATATTCAAGAGATCTTCTGAAAATTATGGTTGTAGACAGCCGGAATATGGCTCTCAATAGAGAAGATTTTAACCATATAGGAACAAAAAAGGACTGCCTCATGAGGCAGTCCAACTATTTTGAGAGATGTATTGATTTTGTTCTGATCTCTTATTTATCAATCTTAATGAAGTTTCCATCCAGATCGAAATCAAGGTCCGTACCATCTGTCAATTCGATTTCATAGCCATCATCTTCAATTTCGATGCTGTTTACACCTAAGTTGGGGTAATTTAGGGTCACATAAGCAAGGATCTTTGCAGGAACAAATTCATTTGGGATGGTTCCATCGTCTTTTACGGCTTCAATTTCTACCCAATTGCCATCTTTGTCGAATTCTACTTTGATTCCATTGTCAAGGATAACTTCGAATTCTTTCTTGGTTTGGTTATCATTCACCTTGGATAGTTTTACGATGCTAGCACCTTTGAACCTGGCTGACAAAAAAGTGTTTGCTTTGCTCGGTAATACTACTTCATTTACATTGTCATCTTTGCTACAAGAAACTGCAAATACTGCAATGGCCAATAGGAACGATAATCCCAATAATAACTTTTTCATAGATCTTTTTTTTGTTATCAATAATTGTTTTTAATGATTGATCCCGCATGTGTTATTGTCATACAGAATCAACCTAGGCTATCGATATCAATGCCAGTGCTCAAGACCTTACCACTTATCGATATTTAATCATTAAACTATTTTTTAGAAAGTTGTTAAAACATTGAATTATAGCGGTTATGCGTTTAACAAATAATTTAATCCACTATTATTGTAGTGTTAAATTAATGTTACGCCACTCCTAAAAGGCTGTCCTTATTAATATTCAAATTGTATCATTTTGAATACAATCGGACGGTTGGCAGGTCAAAAATGCTGTTTTTGAGCGATAGAGGCCTTTTTGGAGATTTAGCCTACTGCTTTTTCCTTTTAGCAAAGAGAGGCTGCCTTTCAGGGGCAGCCTCTCTTTTTTAGCTTATGTGCTTCATGTTATTTTTCCCACCATACTTTGGTATGGAAGGTATCACCGCCCATTTGCTGGACAGCTTTTGCATAGTTGTCCGGATTAAATCTTCGGACTTCATTTTTATACATAAAGCGAGTTGGCATGACAGCATCATGCAACATAAATTCTGTTTTTGGCAGTTTTGGGAATCCAGTTCTGCGGTATTCAAACCATTGTTGATAATCGACCATAAACAGGGAAAGGTATTTTTGGAGCATAATCCTTTCGAGCGTACCATTGAAAGCTGCAGCTGGATTGTCGAAATAATTCGCTGGCATCACACCACCATATTGTTCGATAGAAGCTTTCACCCCTTTTTCATAGGCTGCTTTCGCCTCTGCGGTCAACCCCAAGGCATTATAGGTTTCTGCTTTGATGAATTCTACTTCGGCATAGGTCATGATCAATTCCTTGATCGGGGTGCCAACCACTTCCGGATACATCAAATCCCCATTTGGTGTACTTGGGCTATAGCTGATGCCTGAAAGATCGCCAGAGTGACCGGCAGGGATACCTTTATATCCGATAGGGACAATTTTACCGTCAACCAATTCCGTTGCTTGGGTCATGATAAACGGTCTTCTAGGATCTTCTAAGCTGTTCAAGTTATCAACAAAGAAAGAAGCCATCGCAGTAAAGTTTACATAATCTTGGCGTCTACCCCATGCATAGTCGTAAGGTGAAAGACCGGTGATACTCAAAATCGCTGCATCATCATTGGAAGTGAAGATCGGGTATTTTTCAGGATCATCTAAAATGGTCTTGATCTTCGCATATACATTCGAACGTTTTGAGGTTCTTAAGATATAGCGCAATAACATGGAGTTGTTGAATTTACGCCACTTATCTTTTTTGTTATTGTACAACAGGTCGTTCCCATTCATTTCTGAAGGGTCGGTATACTGTAGATTGGCTTTTTCTAGGGCAGCAATCATGTCCGTGTAGATCTTTTCCTGTGTGTCAAAAACAGGTTGGTCCACACCATCTTCCGCTTTCATGGCCTCAGAAAGAGGGACATCACCAAAACTATCGGTCAGGATGCCTGCTATATAGGCTTTCAATGTAGTTGCAACTGCCTCGTATACCGGAAGCTTGGTGTTGCCATTGATAGCTGCACTTTCCATTTCACGGATATTCCTAAGGTACCTGTAGCAATTGTTCCAAGTTCCATCACCAGATTGTTCCGTAAAATAATAGCGGTGGATACCATTGGCAGCGCTGGGATTTGCAAGGCCATCCTGCATGATTTCCCAAGTGAAGTCATTGCTTCGAACGGTAAAATAAGTGGCCATTCCATATACTGTTGGAGTTACCAAGGTGCCGGGAGCAACAAATTCCAATTTATTGGGATTATTGTTGGTCTCGTCAAAGTCTTTCGTACATCCTGTCAATCCTGCAGAAAGAACAAGAGCGATAAGGATATTTTTATAGTTGATTTTCATTGTTTTTCAGCTTAGAAGTTTACTTTCAAATTCATTCCAAAGGTTCTTGTACTTGGCATTTGGCCCATCTCTACACCAGGCATAATGGTGGCACCATTTAATGCTGCGGTTTCTGGATCGTACATTGGGAAGTCGGTGATCATGAAAAGATCACGTCCAAAGAATGCGATGGAAGCATTGTTCATTTTCCATTTTGAAACCAAAGATTTTGGCAAGGCATATTCAAACCTCACTTCACGAAGCTTTAGGTAAGAAGCATCGAAGCTATTGGTTTCTACGTTTGCTCTCCTGTAGTAATCACCATAGTAAGTGTTGATCGCTACTTCTTTGGTATTGGGACTGAAAGAACCATCTGCATTTTGGATTACCCCATCACCTACGATCTTTCCGGTTTCACGCCCACGAAGGGTGTGCTCCAACTTACCTTGTTCAGACATTTTGTGGTGTGTCTGTGAATAAACGATACCACCATACTGCCCATCGATCAATGCACTTAAGGTAAAGTTCTTGTATCTGAATTCATTGTGGAATCCACCTCTCCAATCGGCATAGGCGTTTCCAATTTTCACTTTATCAGCAGGGCGAACCGGCAAGCCTGTTTTTGCGTCATAGATTACCTGACCTTGATCGTTGCGTACCAATCCGTAACCCCAAAGGTCACCTGTAGAACCACCGACTGTCGCGATGATTTCCGCTGCACCCGATCCGCTCGATGCAATGACTTGTTGTGGTGTTTCCACACCTTCACTTAACTCTAGGATCTCATTGTTGTTCTTTGCCCAGTTTGCCGTAACGTTCCATTGGAAGTTTTCGTTTCTCACTGGCGTTCCGGTCAAGCTGACTTCCCAGCCTTTGTTCTGGATCAGACCTCCGTTGATAACTTCAGAGCTGAAGCCTGTAGTGACGTCACGCGGAACAATGAGGATTTGGTTTCTGGAGCGGTTGAAATAATAGTTAACATCGGCAGTCAAGCGATTGTTAAAGAAGGCAACATTCACCCCCGCTTCTGTAGAGGTTGAAATCTCTGGTTTAAGGTCTGCATTATGCAAAAGGGAAGGAGCTTCTGCAGAACCAGGGAAAATGGAATTGTTGAAATACTTGATCGTCTGGTAAGGATCGGCATCATTACCAACCTGGGCCCAAGATAGGCGAAGTTTGGCAAAGGAGATCTGACTTGGCATTTCCATCATCTCGCTCAGTACAAAACTACTGCTCACCGATGGGTAGAAGTAAGAACGGCTGCTGTTTGGCAGGGTAGATGACCAGTCATTTCTAGCGGTCACATCGACAAAGATCATGTCTCGCCAGCCTAGGTTTACCATTCCGAACACACTCTGGATCTCTTTCTGCGTCGCTGTATTTTCAGCAACAGGAGTCGTCAAGGCATTCGCTAATTTGTACACCCCGGGGGAAGTCAATCCTCTGGCCACACCTATATCTTCCTTGATGTCACGTTTCATGATGTTACCACCAAGGGATGCACGGATATTGAAATCTTCATTGATCTGATCATTATATGAAAGCAATGCATCGGTATTGGATTCCATGTAGAACAGATCCTGTTGTTTATAATATCCTTTCGGGAAGTTGGCGGTATCCCATGGACGACGCTGTTCCCTGATATCCGAACGCATGGAAAGACCCGAACGGAGCATGATTTCCCATTTAGGGTTGAAGGTATAAACCCCCTGTAACATACCATCGATTCCATGGCTCTTTAAGCTATTTGTCATTTCATAGGCAATGACAAATGGATTTTCTATATAGGAGCTGAATGGATGGATCTGTTCGATATCCTCTCTGTCCTTTTTCCACATCGGTCTGTACCAGTCTAGGCTGATGCTAGGATTTTGGAAAATCATGAAATAGCCAATGGATTGGTTGTTATAACCTGTTCCTGGAAGGTTATCACTGCCTTTGTTTGTATAATTGGCTTTCATGTTGATCTTCAATTTATCACTTAGTTTTGCAGCTGAATTGATAGAGGCCACCAATCTCTCAAAACCGGTATTAGGCATGATCCATGAGTTTTTGGTATGGGTCAATGAAGCTCTTGTGGTGAAGTTTTCATTTCCGCCATCGAATGAAACACTGTTCATGTAGGTTTCTCCGACGTTGAAGAAATCTTTTACACCGCCTTTATATGGAACCCATGGCGTTCTGCTGGTGCCGCCCATTTCGGTGCTTGGGTCATATTGAAAATATTCCTGACCGTCGAATTTTGGTCCGAAGGCACTGGAGGTTGATCCCGTGTTCTTTCCGTCTTCTGTCAATCCGTATGAATAGTATTGTTCACCTGCAGCATTACGCTCCAAGTTTCCTTGTCCATATTCATATTGGAATGCAGGCCATTTCAGGACTGATTGGAAGCTGGTATTGGAGTTAATGGAAATACCGATTCCTTTTTTGCTATTTCTTCCTGATTTGGTGGTGATGATCAATGCCCCGTTACCGGCACGGCTACCGTACAATGCGGTAGCGGCAGCACCCTTCAATACCGAGATGGATTCAATGTCATCGGGGTTGATATCGCCCAGGCCATTTCCAAAGTCGATAGGAATATCTTTATCTGCACCACTGGAGCCTGCGCCGTAAGCATCTGTTACACCCGAACTGAAGCGTCCAGTCACCATCGGTATACCATCCACCACGATCAGCGCTTCGTTTTTGCCCGGATCTAAGGAACGGTCCCCTCTTAAATTAATTCTTGCAGTATTTAAAGGGCCTGAACTCGCTTGTGTGATGTTCAATCCGGCAACCTTTCCTTTCATTGCGTCTACCCAGTTGCTTGGGGTAGCTTCGGTCATTTGCTCAGCAGTTACCTTACTGACTGCATAACCCAAGGATTTTTCCTCTCTCTTTATCCCTAAAGCAGTTACTACCACTTCTTGGATGGATTCATCAGAAGGAGTCATGTTGATTCGAACTGATTTTGAATCGCTGTTCCATTGTTGGCTATGCGTCTGGAAACCTAAGCTTTGGAAGCTGACCGGTTTTCCTGCATCCACCTGAATGGAAAATTCTCCATTTTGATTACTGGTTCCTATTGCTTTCCCATCAGCAATAATGGTTACACCACTGATCGCTGTATTGCTGCTCTGATCGTAGATGATACCTGAAACTGAAATTTTCTGTTGTTTGTTCCATTCAGCTGTTGTTGCTGTTGAATGGAAGGAATAGGACATTGCTGGTGAAAAACCAAGTCCGAGTAGGAGTAAGAAAGTACATGAGGTTCGTTTAGAACTTCGATGAAAAGGAGTAAATACTTTTTTCATATTTTTTTCGATGTTAGATGTCGAGGAATCATGGGTTCTTCCTCGGATGGTCAAAATTAATTAGGCTATGTTAACGTAATGTTACGCCATGGTTAACAATTAATAAATCAATAACTGTGAAAAATGTTTCTTATTCCAATTCATTTAATTTTTAGGGGTATTGGGGAAGTAGTTTTACGCTGATATAAAATAAATGTTAAAGGGAATTGCTGTTTATTTGAATGCCGGGAGCAATAACGGACAATAAAATGAAGGCTATTTTACTGTTTATCGCCTGTTAAGCGAAAGGAGATATACATGCTGTTTTTGATGGGACTATCAAAGACAGCAATTGTTGGACAAGAATGATTGGTTCTCGCTAAGGGATGTGTCTTTTAGAAAATGCAATAGGGAAAATAAAGAGGGGAGGTTCAAAACAACGGAGCTGATCAGGATAGGACTTGATCAGCTCCATTGTTTAATTACAATAATCGCGCTACTATCTTATTATAGATTCTTTTTAGAATCGGTTTTTTCCTTTTAGATTCATCATAATTATCCCAAGCCATAGAGTCTTCGCTTGAATTTTTTCTTTTGACGAAGATTGAATTGTGGCCATCTTTGAAAGCGACAGCTTCAGCCTCAGGTCTTCCATAAGAATAAAAATATAAAGCCAATGATTTCCGGCTCATGTGCTCAGGGCAATTCAAAGGATTTGGTAGGCCATGGTAAGATACAGAAGTGGTAGAAAACATGGCAATGGAATTGAAATTCGGAGCAAACTTATCCACACAACCGTTCATCTCTTCATCCCAAAGTTCAAAATGACCCCCATATTCATCTTTCCAATCTTTATTTAAGTAAACAATTAAGTTTACACGACGGTCAAGACCATTGATAGGGTGCTTATTGAAATCGGCATGTACCTTTAACAAACCACCACGCTTGGTTTCATGAAGTCCCGCTCCAGAGAAATAAGGGTCTCCAAATAGGGTTTCATCAATACTGGTTACTTCCTTAACAAAATTCAAAAAAGGTTCTGAATTCAAGAAATGCATCAACAGTTTGGTTTTGGGACCAAAAAGTTCTTCTCCGTTTCCTGCTAATTTTTTCTGTAATGGATCATTATAGACAATATTGTTGCCTTTGGAAAGGTCTGGGAATTCTTCTAATACCTCAGTTAAAAAATCTGGATTGAAGAAATTGTCAAATGAAATAGAAGGGAATGGGTTAGCATTCTTGTACTTGGCCTTATGCTTCCTAGCATAATCCATAAGATCTTGATTGTGGGAATTAAGATAAGGATTCATCGTAGTAATTGTAATAAAGGCGGTTAGCCAATTAAGTTAATAATGATTTGATAATGTAAAGTTCGATAATATTATTTCTTCCGATTGTGATATAGCTATACTAAACTTAGAAATGTCGATTTTTTACTACATCGGGCGCAGGATAAAATTAACCGAAGTTTAAATTTTGTCGGAAATCGTGAAATAGTTGACTTTTGGCTATAGTTGCCTATCGTTTAGGTAGTTTATTTTAAATAAAAACATTTGTTGTCACAAACTGTTATTACACAAATTATAAACTTTTAAAACATCAAATATGAAAGGAAATTGGATCATTAAGTTTCGTCCAATGGCAGTTTTAATGCTGTTGTTTGTGTCTCTTCAAACTTGGGCACAGGACAAAGGGTTAGATATCAATGTGGATATCGACAAAGGAGATGAAGGTATGTTTTCAAAGCCTTGGGTATGGGTAGTTGGAGGGGCTGTCTTTATTTTGCTATTGGTTGCCTTGTTGAGAGGTGGCGGAAAGAAATAAGCATAAACGGTAATAGACAAAGGCCTCCAAAGTTGGGGGCCTTTGTTTTTATGAATTAACTTATAAACAGTTCGTGATTTCCCATCCGAAAGATGAATTTACTTTTCTAGTCCTTTCCGTTGGGTTTTGTTCCATTGCATTTTCATGCTGTGATTGGTTGGTCCGTTCACCTATAGCCTGAAAATAGATCAAGGTTTTGGACCCCATGCGTTCTAGGCTGCTCTGAAAGTTAAAGGATTGTGCCTGCGATGCCGTCAAAAGAAATGAACCCATCAAAATAAAAACATTCAATCCTTTTCTGTGATTTATTTTTCTCATTGTATTTCTCCTCCATTGTACTCGCTAAACCAAAGATGAAGGAAAGATCCACGCCTATCAAATAAAGGGTTTGTGGAATTATATATAATGAGGAGAAATAGCGTTGAATTGCTGTTTAAATTATATAAATTGAATAGAAAGGGAAGCCAGAAGGCCGTTTGATGGCTTTTTTATTATAATGCTGTAACCGATACGATCCTGACTCCATTGAAAGGAACGTCTTCATAAGGTTTTAATTTTATCCCTACCAAGGAGATTATTCCCTTATTGTCCGTTTCAAAGATGGCTTCGCTATCTTTGGTTGGAACCAACCAGGTGTCTTTTGCTTTTTGATAGATTTGGTCGATGGTCATCGCAAGATCCTTGGGGTCATATTTTCCTAAATTATTTTGATCCTCTTCCCAATCCATATTGGCAATAAAATCGGCTGTAAGCATCTCCTCGATTCGTGCATTGTCCATGTTGGTAGAAATCAACGCTTCTCGTATATTTTCTTTGGTCCAGCCTGACTCTGGCCGTTGGACCGCAAATAGATCCATTTTATATCCGCTCCTTTTCGTTAATATTCCATTTTCTACCGTTAGAGTGATCCTAGAGGGGGGTGAGGAAAAAAATCGATAAGTTTCAATGACATAAGTATAGCTGTTATTGCTTTCAGACTTGAAGGTTTCCCATTTTTTTAGACTCTTTTTATAGGCTGATTCGTGGTCAATGGACAAGGAATTATCTTTGCTGCAGGAAAAGAATAGCAACATCATGGAAATTAAGGTGAGTAGGTTTTTCATAATTACGTGTTTATTGGTCCGAGGATAATCTCGTTTTTAAGAAACGACTATTATTTTCATTCCGCTACGTTATTTGTTAAAATGTTTTGAATCTGTATTTTGTGATAATTTCATTAACTTAAATGAGCAAATGCTTATGAAAATCTGAATTGTCCTTCTAAAACCTATACCATGAGAATTACAACTATCTTTAATTTAAAAACATTCCTTATCTCCTTCTTGTTCATTTTTATTGCACAATATACTGTGCTTTCCAAACCATTTCCAACAGATTCTGCTAAAGTTAAGATCATATTTGACACGGATATGGGGCCGGATTATGATGATATCGGAGCCATTGCACTGTTACATGCTTTTGCCAATCAAGGCAAGGTAGAAATTTTGGCTACGGTTTCTTCCGATGGCCATAAGGACATTCCCGGGACCATCGAGGTATACAACAGATATTTTAAACGTGGGGATATCCCCGTTGGACAGACTTATAGCCCCTTGGCTCCCAATTTTACGGCGGCAAACAATTGGAATGAACAGATCATCAAAAAGTTCGCTCCAGAGCTCTTGACTAAGAAGTATGAACCTTCAGTTTCGATTTATAGAAAGGTATTGGCAGAACAGCCGGATAATAGCGTCACGATAGTCACCGTTGGGTTTATGACGAATATCAGTGATCTTTTGCAGTCAAAAGCAGATAAATATTCAAATCTAAATGGAATGGAGTTGGTGAAGAAAAAAGTGAAGAATTGGGTGGCGATGGCAGGTGGCTTTCCGCAAGGCAAGGAGTTTAATGTCCACAAGGATGCTGAATCTGGGGTTTATGCCTTCGAGCATTTTCCAAAACCAATCTTGTTCTCAGGGTTTGAAATAGGGGACAAGATCAAAACGGGAGGCCTAATAGCAGGAAAAAAGCTGGAAAGCAGTCCTGTTTCTGTTGGTTATCAGATCAATTTAGCGAGCTATGCCAAGGAAGAGGTAAAGGCAAGGAGTTCATGGGATCAGACAGCTGTGCTTATTGCTGCTGAAAATCCTGAAAAGTACTTTTATTTAAGTGGACCTGGGACGATGAAGACTGAAAAGGATGGGGCAAATTATTGGGAACCATCGGTAGAAGGGAAGCACAAATTCATAATCCATAAATATCCGTATAAGAAGTTGGAGGAAGCTATCGATGAATTGATGTTGGAACAACCAAAATAAGCTTTGGCAAAACTATCCCCAATCCCATCATTTTGGGTGATTTTATGCTGAAAGCTGTGATAGTGAATTCAGCAAATTGGACTCTAGAGTATTGATCGAAGACTAATCTGAAGATCAAGCACCAGGCGATGGATTAATCTGAGAATCGGTCTGACAATAAATAGATAATAGAAAGTTTGATTGTAAGGATTTAACGAGCGCTAGTGTGAAAACTCATTAATCTCTTTCGCGTAATACATAAGAGGATTTATGGCATTGATTGCACGAATACCTCTTGACCGGCAAGAAAAACAAAAATGACTTGACCCACCACGGTCTACGAACTCGAGAGTAGAGATATGCTTCTCCACAATGAGGACATAAAGGGTGAGATTGACTCATAGCAGTCGTTTTTAAACTAATAATTTTCATACAATAGTTTCAAATAGTTTTGTGAATTAATTAATTAAACATCATCCCAGAAAAGAATGGTTTAGGGTCTAGTACTCAAATAAACGGCCAAACCTTGTTTTTATTTTGTCTTCTATAGGGAGATAAAAATAACATGTATCGACATGTGGGGTTAAACTCTTTGAATGCTAGTGGTTTAACCTGTCGAAAGTTACTTCTTTGATATTAATACCCTGTTAAGAAATCTGTAATGTTAAATTAATTGTTTTTTGTTAAAATAAGTTTGGTTACAGAAAGTGTGTGGCGGAATAGTATTGAAAAACAAATGTTTAGCCAACTATTCCTAGCAATTGCAAATAGTTTTGTGTGATTTTGATAATACTTTTTAAAAATAACAAAAAACAATGAAATTTGTTCTGTTAACAATTAAAATAGATTAAAGATATATGAGAAAAATCCTAATAGTCCTTGTCATGTTGTTTTTAGGGCAGCAATCTGGCTTTTCGCAAGAAAAGAGCAGGAAAGCAGATGGTTGGATTTTTGGTCCTTCCATCGGTTACCAATATCAGAGCGGTAACTTCTTGAAAGCGTCAGCTTGGGGGTTATTTGCGCCGAACCAATCTCAGTACATCAAGTTTGATGCTGGTGCCAACTTTACTTGGATGATGGATCAGTCTACTGTAATCCCTGAATTTGGCGTAACATATTACCTCAATAACGTTGCTGTTTGGCCATTCATCAAGGGGGAAATTACCCCGTATACCGCTACGGCTAAGGCAGGGATCAGCGTTTTTTCTATTCTAGAACTTTCAGCTGGCTATGGATTTGATATCAATACCAAAAAATTTTAAGCCAATCGATGGGTTTACCTTTGGCGTTGGCCTTAATATTCCCTTGAAATTCCACCTGTACTAAGGTTATTCCAACCATTCTTTAAAGTCGCTGACTCTTTCTCGGCTTACGATAAGTTCCTGTGAAGGGCAGTTGTTCAGTTGTACCCGCAGTCGGGAACTCGAATGGACCGATATGCTCTGAATGGAATTGATGTTCACGATGTTTCCTCTGCTTATCCGGAAGAATTTATCAGGGTCCAAAACTGTTTCGATCTGTTCCAATGTTTGGTCCAATAGATATTGGCTGTTATTGTCGCAATAGGCGTATGTGCCCTTGTTTTCTGAAAAGAAACATTCGATTTCTTCAATGGGGATCAATTTGATGTTATTGCCTACCTTGATGCTAAACCTTGTCTTATATTGATTTTTATCGGGACTGATCAGCTTTTTTATTTGCTGTAAATCGATGCTGGGCTGCTGATTCCTTAATCGTTCAAACTTACCAATTGCAATTTCAAGTTCTTCCTCGGCAATCGGTTTCAAGAGATAGTCGACGCTGTTCAACTTAAACGCGCGGATAGCAAATTCATCATAGGCAGTAGTAAAGATAATGGCGCTATTGATTTCCAATCCATCAAAAATCTCAAAAGACAAGCCATCAGATAATTGGATATCCAGAAAGATGAGGTCTGGAGCCTGATTTTCCATAAACCATTTTCTTGCCCGTTCAACCGAGTGCAGCATCTCGATGGCCTGTATCCCTATGCTGTTCAATTTCCTGGATAATAGCCTGGCTGCAGGTTTTTCGTCTTCAATAATTAGGGTTCGGTAATCTTTCATGAAACTAGGATTGGCAATTTAACGGTGAATTTCTCTTCGGATTTGATGATTTGGATATCCTTCTTGCTTGTCAGGAGATATCGCTCCCTGATGTTTTTGAGTCCAACCTTGGTAGAGGAGCTTTTGTTTTCTTTTTCTTGAAGATTGTTCTCTACAACCAGTAAATCGCCTTCCTGAAAGATTTTAATCTTCAATGGATTTTGTTCAGTGGCCTTATTGTGCTGTATACAGTTTTCTAACAGGAGCTGTAAGGCAAGGGGGATTGTAAACTCGTTTTCCTGAAGGTTTTGCACTTCCATTTTGTATTCTATGGCATCTTCAAAACGGATTTGAAGTAGGGAAATATAGTTGTTTGCAAATTCCAGTTCCTGCTTGATGCTAACATATTCCTTGTCCTTATGCTCAAGGATATAGCGATAGATCTTGGAGAGCGATTTGGTGTATGCAATAGCGTTCTTTTGATCTTCCTCGATCAAGCCGATCAGCACGTTCAGGCTGTTGAAAAGAAAGTGGGGGTCAATTTGGTTTTTTAACGATTCGAGTTGAGCCGTTGCTTCCCCAGCGATCTTTTTCTGTTGTGCAATCTGTTTGTTCTTGGATTGTTTGAAATAGTAGAAGGCATAGAATCCTAATCCAATCAGGATGGATATTATGGTCAAAGGAATGTAGGCAAACCAGTTTTCATCGGATACAAACTCACTGAAAGTTTTATTCAGCATCAGTTTTGATATCAGCATGTTGATGATGAAAATAACGATTGGCGCTTGGATGCAGGTAAGGATGATGAAACCGAAAACCCGATTGAAAACTTTGGTTTTGTCCGGAACAAAAAGATTCAAAACACGGTCTGAAGAACTTCCGGAAAGGAATAGGCAGATGCCATAAGCCAGGCCAGCAATGGATTCTGGAGCTTTGATAAAAGACATTTCTAAGCTCCCGGTATGGAACAGTACATAGATGGCAATGCTGCTGTAGATCGCCAAACTGATGATTACTGCCAAGATGATGGATCTTAGAAATGGCTTCATTTAGTGTTTATTTACATTCTTTTAGGAGTGCCTCTGCTCTTTCTTTTCCCCATGAAGGATAGAAGGCAGGCTCAGTTTTTTTAGTGTCAAATAAAGGTAATGCTTTTTGAATACTTTCACATTCCTCCTTGGTGTCGCCGCCCATAAATTTCTTTGATTGCATGCTGAATTCAGCTAATCCAATGATAGCACGTGGATTATTAGGATCCATCTTGATTGCAGTTTCATAATCAGCCATGATAGAAGGGCTCAAGATAGCGGCTTTGCTCATAGGGTCGGTAATCATATCGGAGGTGGTAGCCAATGCCCTTACAACCAACCATTCTGAATTGAGGTCTTTCTCGTCTTTCGGAATTAATTCACCGATTTTCTTTAATGCATTAGCCTTTTCCGTCTCATCTTGCAGATGAAAAGAGCTTGTCACCAAGGTCAGTGCCTGGTAGTATTTTGGAATCCAGTTGTCTTTTTCTACTTGTGCTATTCTCTCAAATTGAGCGCTTGCTTCCTTTACCTTGCCATCTTTCCATGCCTGAAGGGCTTCACCCATTGCTTTTTCATAATTGCCTTGTGCAAATACGGAAAAACTAATTAATGTCAATAAAGTGCAGATTAAAGTTTTCATGTCGTGTATATTTTAGTTTATATAAAAATCAGTTTTTTGAGGTTTCTCATAAAATCCAATGGGATGAACTGTTGAATTCACTGGATGAACGGTTATAATTGATCCAATTGGTTGTCTTTTTTGTTCTTGCTGATGGTCCAAAAGAAGCCTACAAATGCAAATCTTTTGGCGGTTGGAATCATGGCACGCCCTTCGAACTGTCCTGTAGCGTTGCGAGATGGGCTATACTCATAACCATAGATGGGATTGTTTCCCAAGATATTGGTGATAGAGAAAAAAAGGATTTTTTGCTGGGTCAATAGAAATGACCAACTGAAAGATAGGTCATTTTGAGCTTTGGTCATCGATTGCATAAATCCGCTTAGGTTGGGATTGTTATATGGTCTTCCTGAAATGTAGGTATTTGTCAGGCCAACCTGGGATCGCCAGCTGGATATCCAATATTTACCAACGATGGAGAAGTAATGCTTGGCCAAATAACTCGGCTGCACGGCATATTCGTAGTTTCTTTCGAGTTTCTTGGGGTCGGTATAGGAGTAAGATATCCAATATTGAAGGTTCGGGATGGTATTGCTATCCTTCCAGAAAAAGTCGATTCCCTTTACTTTTCCGTAGCCATTGTTGGCAAAGGTTGAGTTGTATTGCGGAATTAAGCTGTTATAGGTAATTAGGTCGTGATAGTTTTTTAGGAAGCCTTCTAAGCGCAGCATCTGCCCTTTTTGATTGAAGGTGTAGTTAAAAATATAATGTTCTGCTGATTGCCATTTCAGGTCTGTGTCGAACTTGAAAATGTCCGGATTAGGATCCTGATGATATTTGCCATAGGAGAGAGAAAGCATGTGGTTTGTTGATGGAATATAAGCCAATGCTGCCCTTGGCTCCAGAAAACGCTGGTTTTTGAAGTTGTCTACATATCTCAAGCCAAGGTCTAAGGTCATTTTTGAAAACAGCCTATATTGTCCTTCCGTGAATATAGCTGCAGTAGACCGATTGAATCCGTAAGAAAAGGGATTGTCTTCATTTTGCTGGAACTTTTCATCGACCGCATTGTAAAAATGTTCTGCTCCAAACATGAAATTCCATCGATTCGCATTCTTCTTGAACAAGGCCTTAGCATGGCTCCCTTTTTCCTTTGTTGGTATGGTGAATTCATGGAAATGCAAGCTGCGGTCTAGATAGCTTATCCCTAAACCTGTTTCCAATTTCCAGTTTGAAGGCAGATAATACACTAAATTGCTGTTCAGATAATAGTTGTTGGACTTGATCGCAGTTTTGATATCCTGGGAATATTGAACGCTATAATCCGTAAAACTGAAGTCTTCAGCAGCAAATGATGCATAGAGATTAAAAAAATGATGTTTGCCCTTGTTTCTGAAGATGGCCTCTCCAGAAGCCTGCTCATAAGGTTTATGCCAAGTAATGTTCTGGTTGATTAAGCTGTTATATGGCTTGAGATTGGTATAACTGGCATTTAGGCTCAGGGAACTGTTTCCCCATTTCTGCGAATTGCTCAGCCCTAGACCCACTGTAGAAAAGGAAAGTTCAGTTTTAGGCTCTTCAATAACCTGGGGGCTTGTCAGATTCAGTATTCCTGAAAGAGCATTTCCAAACTCCGCACCATAACCTCCTGTGGAGAAGTTGGTCCCTTTGAAAAGGAAAGGGGAGAAGCGGCCACGAACCGGAACGCCATTGGCTGATGCGGTGTAGGGCTGGCCGACCAGTATGCCATTGATGTAAGTCTGGGTCTCACTAGGATCGCCACCCCGAACCATTAGCCTGCCGTTTTCCCCTGCAATCTGAGCTCCCGGTAATTTTCCTAAGGCCGCCACTATATTTCCCATGCTCCCCGCTGTCGTTACGATATCCAACGGTGAAAGAACTGCGCCGTTCTGGTTCCCAACGCTCAACTGACCTGCCCTGACCGTCACTGCCTCGATCTGATTGTCCTCGGCAGCCATGCTGACTTCGATAAAAAGACTGTCTACAATCTCAATTTCAAGAGATTTGCCTATGTAACCAACCGAACTGAATTGCAAAACTTGTTTTCCTGTTGTTTCAGTCTTGAAGGAAAATCCACCAAGGGAGTCTGTTGAGGCTCCGTCATAACTGCCGACTATAAAAACATTTACATTAGAAATAGGCTTTCTTTTCGTGTTAATTACTTTTCCGCTAATGATTTGTGCCTTTGAACTCGTGGAAATAAGGATGAACAGGGCTAGGGCTATTAATGGTTTCATGAGCAGTTTTTATTTCAATTTTAAGCCTATTCAAACAAATGGAAAACAATAAATAGCTGAACGGTTGGAAATAAAGGATGAATCGTAAAAATGGGAGTTTGAAAGGTTTTTGTACATTTGCTTTCTGATAACATTTGCCATGACCTCCTTTAGAAATCTTCAACAAACTACAGGAAGAATTATTAGCCTAGACGGTACAGATTACCACTTTTTTGGTGGTACGGCCTATCTTGGATTACTGGATAATCCAGAATACATCGAACTTTACAAAAAAGGGATCGACCTGCTTGGGCTCAATAATGGAACCTCCAGGACCAACAATGTCCAACTAGGAATCTATCAGGAAGCTGAGTGCCATTTGGCAGATCGTTTTGGCTTTGAAGCGGCAGCCTTGCTTTCGAGTGGTTATCTTGCTGGGCAGGTGGCGGTTCGTGCCCTCTCTAAAGGCAAGACCGTTCTTTACGCGCCAGGAAGCCACCCCGCACTATGGCTAGATGAAACTCCTCTAGTGGATGGGAGTTTTGACGAGTGGGCTAAGGCCACGGTTGAATTTATTAATGATGCCGAGCATGATGATGTCCTGGTAATTTCCAATTGTATTGATAACCTAACCCCTTTACATTTTGATTTTTCTATCTTCAGGGAAATAAAGCCAGACAAAAAGGTTCTCTTGATCTTGGATGACTCCCATGGGATCGGCATTTTAAAGAAGAACCAAGTTTCAGCTGATCTATCAGCTTTGAAATTCGACAATATCGAAATCGTTGTTTTAGCATCATTGGCAAAAGGTCTTGGAACTGATGCCGGAGTTGTTTTTGGAAACAAGGGCACTGTAGAAAAGATCAAGAAACATCCTATTTTCAATGGAGCTTCGCCGACAGCACCGGCAGCACTCTATGCGCTGGTTCATGGGCAAGATCTTTATGAAAAAGCTTTTGAAAGGATGCAATCCAATACGAGTTTGTTGGCATCGATTACCCGAGAAACTTCATTGAACCATATAGAGAAATTTCCGGTTTTCAGCTCGACCCAGCCGTTACTTTACAAGCATCTGTTGCAGAAAAACATTGTGATATCCAGTTTTCCATATCCATTAGCGACAAGTCCCCTGTTAAATCGGGTTGTTGTATCTGCTTTACACTCAGAAGCTGACATTCGTCATATAGGAGAAATATTGTGTTCAGAAAGTTCATTAATACTTTGATAGTCAATAAAATAATTGTAGCTTTGCAAGCCTTTTGAAATGTAAAATTGGGGAGTGTTGTACTAAATCATTGAATGATAGTGGTTTGGATTTTAAAAAATCACAAAAATATTTCCATTACTCATTTTAAAAAGATACTTTTGCATCCCCAAACGGGCTGATAGGCTTAGGGTATAGATTAATTAGAGTAAAAATAGATATGACTAAAGCAGAAATTATTGCAGAGATCTCTAACAAGACTGGTTTAGAGAAGGTTGATGTACAAGAAACCGTTGAAGCATTCTTCAAAGTAGTTAAAAGCGCTATGATTGGCGGTGAGAATGTGTACGTAAGAGGTTTTGGAAGTTTTGTAGTAAAAAAGAGAGCTGAAAAGACAGCACGTAACATTTCTAAAAACACAGCTATTATCATTCCTGAGCACTACGTGCCTAGCTTCAAACCTGCAAAAGTATTTGTAGAGAAAGTTAAGAACGGAAATAAGAAATAATTCATTTTCATGAAAAACACCAAGCAAATCCAGATCATCGTTGTAGCAGCAGTAGTCCTTGTTATTGGATTCCTATTGTTTAAACCTGTGAAGGGCTTGGTAGATGAAGAAGAAAAAAATGCAGCAGCTACAACTTCTCAAGCTGAAGCTGCTGCATCTCAGTTTAATCTGAGTTCTGTATCTGAAGCGGCTAAGCGTGGATTGAACCCAGCTATTGTCAATGAAATCACAGATCTAGAGGCAAAAGCCAATAAAGCAGAAGGTTCCGAACGCGTGAAAATCTATCAGCAACTTGCTGATAAATGGAACGACGTGGAAAAACCTGCTCCTCAAGCTTATATCTATGAGGAAATGGCTAAGATTGACCCTAAATTTGAGTTCTACTTGAAATCTGGAGACAATTTCCGTAAAGGATATACTAATCTTCAAGATACCGTCCTAGCAAGTGCCTTAAACCAGAAAGCTATTGAAGTTTATCAAAAAGCTGTAGATTTAAACGGCTCGAGCTTAGATGCAAAAACAGGATTAGGGGCTGCAATGGTTACTGGAACCAACAACCCGATGGCTGGTATTGCTATCTTGAGAGAAGTTGTTCAAGCTGATCCAAAAAACCTGGAGGCTAACAAAACCTTAGGTTTGTTCTCATTACAGTCTCGTCAATTCGACCGAGCAATCGATCGTTTCAAAATTGTAATTGAACAAAAACCTGATGCCGAAGCATATTTTTATTTGGCAACAGGCTATGAAAATATAGGGATGAAGAACGAAGCTATTGCTGCTTTCCAAAAGAGCAAAGAACTGGCTGCCGATCCTAGTCTCTCCCAGTTCATCGATCGCAGGGTTGAAGAACTAAGTAAGTAATTAACAATTTTTTTTAAAATCATTTAAAAACATTAAAGCTATGCCAAGCGGAAAAAAAAGAAAAAGACACAAAATGGCTACTCACAAACGTAAAAAACGTTTAAGAAAAAATAGACACAAGAAAAAATAGTTATAGGGCATTAGCCTTATAAATCATGTGATACAATCTATGATCGATTATCCATCATCATAGATTGTTTTTTTTCATTAAACGGTTTTATGTTTAACCGGACAACATTCGTTGTGGAGCGAGTCCACAACTGTCCTTAATTAAGTAGCTGTTGGTAAAGGAATTAATTATCGATTCAGTCCCCGATAAGGGGGTGACTATTGCTTTACTACAGGACAAACAACTAGTTGAACTAAACAGGGAACAAGCTGGCAATCATTATGCCGTGGGTGATATTTACTTAGGGAGAGTAAAGAAAATCATGCCCGGACTGAATGCCGCATTCGTAGATGTAGGCTACGAAAAAGACGCTTTCCTGCATTACCTCGACTTAGGGCCTCAAGTACAATCCTTGATCAAATTAACAAGGGTAGTAAAGAATGGCAGTTATCAAGAGAAACTGCTCAATAGTTTGAAGCTTGAAAAGGACATTGACAAGGCTGGAAAAATATCTGATGTTTTAAGCCGTAACATGTTATTGCCAGTACAGATAGCGAAAGAACCTATCTCGACTAAAGGACCAAGGTTAAGTTCCGACTTATCCATCGCTGGTCGATTCGTCGTCCTGGTACCATTTTCAAGTTCGGTTTCCATTTCCAAAAAGATCAAAGGCAGTGCCGAGAGAAATAGACTCAAGAAAATTGTAGAGAGCATTAAACCTGCAAATTTCGGCGTCATTATCCGTACGGTATCCGAAGGTAAGGGAGTTGATGAACTCCAAAAAGACCTTCTTGACCTGATCTCCAAATGGGAATTGTTTACCAAACGCCTTAAAACAGCTGAACCCCCTCAGAAAGTACTGGGTGAGTTGGACAGAGCGTCCACCATCCTGCGTGATATCCTCACCGATGAATTTACTCATATCTATGTTAATGATAATGAAATCTACGAGGAAGTAAAATCATATATTCAAGAGATCTCTCCGGATCTGGAAAAGATAGTCAAATTCTATAAAGGAAAAGAACCTATCTTCGACCATTTCGGAGTAGAAAAGCAAATTAAGGCGTCGTTCGGCAAAACTGTAAACCTGCAAGGTGGTGCCTACCTGGTGATTGAACACACCGAAGCACTCCACGTCATCGACGTCAATAGCGGAAACAGGATTGCCAACAAAGAAAATCAAGAAGATAACGCGCTCCTTGTAAACAAGGAAGCAGCAAAAGAAATTGCCCGTCAGCTTAGGCTGAGGGATATGGGCGGCATCGTCGTCATCGATTTTATCGATATGCACAAAGCCTCCAACCGGAAAGAACTGTATGGTTTCTTGAAGGAATGTATGGCCAGCGACAGGGCACGTCATACCATTCTCCCTCCTAGTAAATTCGGATTAGTCCAGATCACTAGGCAAAGAGTCAGACCTGAAATGAGCATTGTGACCAATGAAAAGTGTCCTGCTTGTGACGGAACCGGCGAAATTAGATCCAGTATCGTTTTATTGGATGATATTGAAAACAATTTGAGTTTTATTCTTCAGGAACAGAACGAAGTAGGGGTTACCCTTTGTGTACACCCTTATATCGCTGCCTACATCAAATCTGGTTTTATCTCCAGAAGAATGAAATGGTTTCTAAAATATTGGAAATGGATTAAAGTGAAGGAAATGAGCTCATATCATTTGACCGAATTCCACTTCTTTAACTCCAAAGACGAAGAAATAAAATTGTAAAAAAAGCTGGTTGCATTCCGCAACCAGCTTTTTTACTTTATAGCAGGTCTATCCAATGGATCTTCAGTCCATCTTTCTCCATTTTCCTAAAGTAGGTCATCTGCCGCTTCGCAAACCGATGGATCTCTGTCCTTAGCTTTTCCTTGAATTCCTCCATGGTCAATTCACCCTGCAAATGCAAAGAAGCATATTTATACTCCAGTCCAAACCATTGCAATTGTTCATGGCTGATCCCTTGGGCCGATAGACCTTCAACTTCAGCCAACAAACCTTCCTCCATCCTGGTTTCCAGGCGTTGATCTATCCTTGCTCTCCTTGTTTCTCGATCGGGCGATAGCCCTAGGATCAAAAAATCCTTAACGGTATTAACTTCCACTTCCGGCTTAGGATGGTCTTTCAGGTAGATCAATATTTCCAGGGCCCTGACCAATCGCTTATGGCTGTTCCAGTCTATATTGAAATCTTCAGGAATGCTATATTCCTTTATCCTCGCTATGAGAATCTCTTTTGGCAATAGGGAAAGCTCATTTTGCAGGTCTTTATCCTTAGGGATCTGACTATAGGGCTGCTCTTGCAATAAACTCTGTATATATGAACCGGTACCTCCACAAAGGATGGGAAGTTTTTTTCGACTTCGGATTTCTACAAATGCTTGTTGAAAGGCCTTCCTGAACAAATCCACATTATAATGCTCATGTGGATCAACAATATCGATAAGATGGTAGGGGATATCTTGGTATTCGATCAGGTCCTTTCCCGTACCGATGTTCAACTGCCTGTAAACTTGCCTGGAATCGGCAGAAATGATCTCTCCGTTCATGGCTTGGGCTAGTTTGACTGCCAATTTGGTCTTTCCGGAGGCCGTAGGCCCTAAAATGATCAAAAGAAAATCAGGCGAAAGAAACTCTTCCGCCTGATGTATAGATTCAATAAGTTCTTGAATATGGGTTATATCACGAACTTGGTCCATTTTTCATTACTTGCGTTGCTAGCTACAACGGTATCAATAAATGCCATACCGCGAACTCCATCGTTTACATTCGGGAAATCCAATTGCTCCGGAGTAGGGGTTTTACCGTCCTTTTTAGCCGCTACAGTTGCGGCAAAATTACGGTAGATATTGGCAAACGATTCCAATAATCCCTCAGGGTGACCCGCTGGAATTCTAGTGTTATGAGTTGCAAATGAACTCAAGGTATATGGTGCTGCATAGGCATTTCCAGTACGGTAATACTGTCTCGGCTGATCCAACATTTTCACGATCAGGTTGTTAGGGTCTTCATTTGCCCATTCAAAACCACCTTTTTCGCCATAAATTCGCATTCTTACTGCATTTTCCTCTCCAGCGCAGATCTGCGAAGCCGTCAACACCCCTTTAGCACCTTCGGTGAAGTGCAACAATACCGAACCGTCATCATCCAATTGGCGGCCTTCGACAAATGAAGTTAAATCAGCACAAACCTCCGTGATCCTAAGTCCAGTCACATATTCAGCCAAGTGGGCTACGTGTGTACCGATATCACCCATGGCCAAAGATTTTCCAGAACGTTTCGGGTCTGTACGCCATGCTGCGCCAGCATTTCCTTCGCGCTCCGTCAAACGGCTTAACCAGCCTTGAGGGTATTCAACCAATACTTTGCGGATCTTGCCAAAGTGACCATCTTTAACCATAGCCTTAGCCTGTTTTACCATTGGGTAGCCAGAATAAGTATGCGTCAAACATAGTGTACGGCCTGTACGTTCCACAATCGCCTGCAATTCCAATGCTTCTTCTAGGTTTAAGGTCATAGGTTTCTCAACTACAACATCAAAACCATTTTCCAAAGCAAGCTTTGCTGGTTCAAAGTGCAAAAAGTTCGGTGTTACGATCGTCACGAAGTCCATGCGCTCTCCTTCTGGAAGCTGTGATTCCTTCTCGATCATTTCTTGGTACGTCAAATAGACTCTTTCTTCAGGAACAAATAAGTCCTCGCCCGATTGTAAAGAAATCTCTCTATTTATACTGAATGTACCACATACTAATTCTATTTTGCCATCCATAAAGGCAGCAATTCGGTGTACAGCTCCTATAAAGGCATCGTTTCCACCACCGACCATGCCCATGCGAAGTTTTCGTTTCATAAGGAATAAATTTCGATTGATTAAGCAATAAATATAATAAAATAAAGCTGTTTTTAAACAGCCAATACTAATTTAATGCTTCCTGAATTCTGGGATAGATAACCATTGGGATGGTTCTCAGCCATTTCCAACAACTGCTCCTCACTTTCTATCAGATGCTGCTGCTGCTCGGCAATCCAAAATCTCGCACCTTCTCGGGATCCCATTTCCTGGAAGCCAATGGTCTTGAGCGATGAGTCCTGGGACCAATCCTTGTCCACATAGGTCATGATATCGCCTGGATGGAAATCCTTGATAAAGGCTTGGATCAATTTGGAGAGCCCCCCGATAATGAGCTGGTCAGATTTATGGCAAAAACGTAACAGTTCAAACGAACGATAATCCTCTGGTTTGTCCTTCATCCGGCGTCCGCCGCTAAATACCGCTATGGAAACCAACTCACCTTCATAGAAAAGACCGTATCTATATTTGCCCGGCAAGGGCGCCTGCAAATGATGCTCCTCCAGAAAGGACATACTTTGGTTTTTGTCCAATCGCGCAACCACGGTCGACCGTGCGTGTAGCTTTTTGGCCTTTCCGGCCAGTACTTTCAGTCTGTGCTGTATTTTGGAATCCTCCTGCTCCAACTGTCCCAATGAAATCAGGATATATTTCTTCATCGAAGTGCTCGGTATTTCCATAAACTTTTTGTAGACATAAATGTCAAAGGATAGGGAAGGGCAGATGAGTTTCGAATAATGTTCCAGCTCTTCCTGATGTGAATCAGGATCTAACTCCTGTTGAATATAGCCTAGTAGCTTGTTGGTAGCTGGATTTTCCATCTTGCAAAAATAAGGCAAATCATTCAATATGCTAGCTGTGCTAAATTATTAATACCTTTGTACCGTAAACAATAACAGATGAAATTACCAATAGTAGCATATGGAGATCCGGTTTTGCGTCAGAGAACGGAAGAGATCGATGAGGATTATCCAGAATTAAAACAATTGATAGATAATATGTTTGAAACCATGTATGCAGCAAATGGTGTAGGCCTTGCAGCTCCGCAAATTGGTTTGCCAATCCGATTGTTTGTCATTGATGCCACTCCTTTTGGCGAAGATGATGAAGACGGACCGGGTGACCCAACGGCAAAGGATTTTAAACGTGTTTTCATCAACCCCATCCTGGTGGAAGAAAGTGGTGAGAAATGGCCATTCTCTGAAGGATGTTTAAGTATTCCGCATATCAATGAGGAAGTATTGAGAAAGAAAGACGTTGTCATCAATTATTTAGATGAAAACTTTGAAGAACAGGAAGAGGAGTTGACTGGTTTGGCTGCCCGTGTTGTTCAGCATGAATATGATCATATCGAAGGAAAACTATTTATCGACAAACTGGGGCCTTTGAAAAAAGCCATGTTAAAGGGTAAATTAGATTCTATTTCAAAAGGACAGATAAGAGTTTCTTACAAAATGTCCTTTCCGCAAATGAAAAAGAAAAGATAAAAGAAAAGCCAGATCCAGATCTGGCTTTTCTTTTAATAGGTTATTGCAGGTCCTCAAAATAGTGAAAGGCATCGATGATATCCAGGTATGCCCCATCAAATCCAGCATCCAATATATTTCTCAGATAGCTCTTATCATTTCCATAGATGATGGACTGCCATTCCTTATCCCAATATTTCACCTTAAAATTCCCCTTCCAGTCCGGGTTTTCTGCAACGATCCAACTTGGCCGGTTCTTTTGCCAAGACGCATCCCAATAGGGTCGGTAATCTTCTGCTTCCCCAATGGACATATAGGAGATCAATAAGCGACTCCCGCCGTTTGCCTTTTTCCTGAGCTGTGCAATTTCCTGATTATTGAATTTCTGTCCATCCGTAAAGTACAGATCCATGATCAGTACATCATAGTTGGTTGCCGTTACGGCCTGAATAAACGCTTGCTTGGAAGTAAAACCATTCGGATTGATGAGATAGAGGAAGTTTTTGGCTTCTGAAAGATTTTTGATGTTCAGTTTGTTCTCCTCCTGTACAGCGATTTTTGGGATAATATTTAATTCCCGTTCTGTTGCCGCAAAGGAAATAAAGCCATTCTCCCGGTTCCAAGAATAGGAATTGCTGATGTTTTTTGCTGTAGAGCAATAATCGCTGACCAAAATGCTGTTGCCAGCTTGTTTTGAGATATTTAAATATTTGATCAGCCTATTGGTTTCCGCCGGATCAGTTGCCCGGTCATCTTGGTCATAACCAAAGAATAGATCTTCTTGTCCATTGCCGTCAATCGCCGCAAGGTAATCATTGGCCGCAGGTCCAGTAGGCTCTCCGCTTTGGGAGACCAATTCAATTCCATTCTGCGGTATGATCAGAAATTCAGGCCTCGTTTGTTTCGCATATTTACTCAGCCCCATCACAAATTTTCGCATCTCCTGTCTAAAATCTTGATCAGGTTCCGGTGTAAAGCCTTCGTCTTTTGTGCAAGAAGTCAATAGACCTAAGCCCAAAAAGATAACTAGCAATGGTTTCTTTATCCTCATGAATGATTATTTATTCGGTATTTGAATTAAACGGAATAAATAATGATTTAATATAAATGGACTAAAAATATAGCTTTTCTTAACAAATTAATTTATGGGCCGAACCGTTGGTAAGGAAAGATTGTAACGAACCGAAAGGAAACGGATGCCGAACACGACCGTTGCGCTGATAAAGGCGTTCAAATTTTGGTGTAGCGGGACAAAGGTGAGCAGCACATAGGTTATGGCGCCCGCCAAGCAGGCCGAAGCATATATCTCCTTCCTCAATATCAGCGGGGTGACATTCATCAGCACGTCACGGATCACTCCGCCCATACAGGCTGAAAACATCCCCAGCATCACCGCTGCCATCGCACTGCTCTCATAGGCCAAAGATTTTTCAACCCCTACCACCGTAAAGAAACCGATCCCTAAAGCGTCAAATAGGAACAAAGTGCGGGCAAAACTGTCCAGATGTTTGTTGAACAGAATGGAAATAAAGACCCCTACAAAGATGGCAATGAGATAATTTCCATCTTCTACCCAGACTGGCCGGATATTCAGGAAGACATCGCGCAACGAACCGCCCCCAATTGCTGTAACAAAGCCCATAAAGGTGGCACCAAAAATATCGATCCCATATCGGTTTGCGGCCATTGCACCTGAAATGGCAAATACCATGGTCCCCAATAAATCAATGTAATAAATCAATTCCATTCCATTCCGTTTACATCCGTCTGCAATAATACATAAAATATGAAATTCTCTAAATTAAATAAAAAAAGGCCTCGAGCGAGGCCTATTAAACTAAACAACGAAACAATGATTTCTATATTAAATTTTGGAAAGTCCTTTTTTAGCTTTCAACTCCTCGAGTTCTTTCTGGTATTTTTTGTTGATCTCTTTGAATTCTTCTGAATCCTGCAGCTCTTTCCACTGTTTGGTTTTTTCTTTCCATTCAGGGCTGTTGAAATACTCTTGGATCTTCTTGCCGTCCTCCTGTAATTTTTGTATCTGTCCTTTCCATTCAGCTGAATTGAAATGGTCTTTCAACTTGGCAGATTCCTTTTCTATGTTGGCCATCTGTCT
Source organism: Sphingobacterium sp. NPDC055431 (assembly GCF_053644255.1). Classification (NCBI taxonomy): domain Bacteria; kingdom Pseudomonadati; phylum Bacteroidota; class Sphingobacteriia; order Sphingobacteriales; family Sphingobacteriaceae; genus Sphingobacterium; species Sphingobacterium sp. NPDC055431. Next base: position 4,111 of record NZ_JBSHLH010000024.1, on the reverse strand, counting down.
CTTCCAATCCTCACTTTCAAAGTATTTCGAAACATTGGCAGACTCTTTTTGAATGCTTTCCATCTGTTTTTTCCACTCCGGAGAATTGAAATATTCATTCACTTTGCTGGATTCCTTTTCGATATTGGCCATCTGTCTCTTCCATTCTGGGGAATTGAAATGTTCCTTTACCTTGGCAGATTCCTTTTCAATTTTAGCCATCTGCTGTTTCCATTCTGGGCTTTCAAAATAGGCACTTACCTTTTTACTTTGCTCTTCAATATTTTTTACCTGGTCTTTCCATTCCGGTGAACTGTAATATTCTTGGATCTTTTTGCCCTGTTCCTGTACAGACCTGATGGTATTGCGGACATCTAAAGGCAGTTCATTGGTGTCCCGGATCACGTTCCCTTGATAGACCAGCTCCGATTTTACCTTGGCTGGTACAACTGGTTTCTGTGCCGGTTGCGGGCTTAGCGGTTTTACCGTATCGATGATCACATCAGTCGATTGATCGGTCCAACTCCAATCATCCTTTATTTCCTCTGCCTTTGCCTCATTCGTTGGGATAACCAACGCTAAGGTTAGTATTGCCAAACCGCTAAGCAATACAGCCAATAATTGCGGCCTTACGTTTTTATAATTAGTTTCCATTTTGGTGATTCTTTTAATTCGGTTCAATAAATGATTTTTGTTCCCGGTAGCTGCCAAGGTTAAACTTGGATTCATGCTCATGCGCAACTCTTCCAACTCAACCAATGCCTGGGCATAGGAAATAGGGGTGGATACATGTTCTACGACCATGTCATCACATGCATGTTCCCTTTCTCTTTCCAGTACTTTGGATAGGGCCCAGATAAATGGATTGAAGAACATGACCGTTTCAATACCGACCTTCAATAGGTTGAACAGATAATCCTGGCGTTTTACATGGGCCAGTTCGTGCAATAAGATAGCTTCCACCTGTGCCAGCTCCATTTTATTGGCATAAGCAATGGGGAAAAGGATAAACGGTCTCAGATGACCCAAGGTTATCGGTACGCTGATCTTATTGGAAAGATAGATCCCAACGGACTGTCTGATATCAAGTTTCTTTTTTGCTTGGTAATATAGGTTAGTCCATGATTCCGGAATGGAGTCCAGACCTTTATATTTTAACCTCTTCAATTGGATCAAGCTATTGGTCAGCAAAATTAATTGAACAATAAATCCAAAAATGTATCCTGCCACGACATAAGGTAATAGACTTTCTAATCTAAAGCCATCCTGTTGTATGTTGGCCATAATGTTTTTCAGGTCTTCCGGATTTAAGGTCCTTAGGTCGATGAATTGACTGCTGTTTTGGAAGAAGTAGATAAAAGTCGCAATAAAGCTGATAAATATAGATACCTGGGTGCCTAATGCTGCGTTATGTTTCGCTTTGGCACTGATGTTTGATTTTGAAAGTGTATATATACTATATATAATATACCAAATTGCAGCTTGCCATATAGAATGCAGAATGCTCCAGCCTAATGCATTGCCTATATTGAGTGTTAGATTTTCCATGGCTAGTTTTGTTCAAGTTTCTTTAAAAATGCTTTGATTTCGTCAAGCTCTTCTTTGCTGGCCCTTTCATTTCCCAGTGCCTGCATGACAAGTCTTGCGGTCGATCCATTGTAAACCGAATCGATCATCCTGTCCAACATCTTTTCCTGGATTTCCTCCTTCACCAATTTCGCTTTGTATAGATGGGTCTTTGAACTGGTGTCTCGAGTCACCATCCCTTTGTCGTGCATGATCTGCATCAATTTCAGGATTGTTGTATAGCCCACATCTTTTTTGTCCAAGGTTTCAAATACGTCCCTTACACTGCTTTGCCCCTTGTTCCAAAGGACTTGCAATATTTCCATTTCGCTTTCTGTTGGTTTCATACGATGATTGTTAGTATCTACGAATGTTTTCGTATTCAAATGTACGAAGCGTTTCGTATAATCCAAATATTTTAAGAAATATTTAACATTTAAATACCATAATTAATTGATAACTAGCCTTTAAAATTCGTTTTTATCTGGTTTTTTAAATCAAAAATGTTAAATTGAAAACAATAGTCGCCATCCTTTTATCTTATTTAATGATATGAAAGCTATAGTATATAATGAATTCGGAAGCTTATCCAAAGGGGAGTACAGCGATGTAACTGCTCCGGAATTAAAATCGGGCACCCTGAAAATTAAAGTAAGCTTTGCTGGGGTAATTCCTTTCGACCTCAAGGTCCTTGACAAAACCATTCCCATGCCGCAGTTAAAATTTCCCTTTATCCCCGGCGCGGAGTTCGCCGGAGAGGTTGTGGAGCTGGCTGATGACCTCAATGGATGGGAGAAGGGCGACTTGGTCTGTGGTAATCCTAAGAAATATGGCGGAGCATTTGCCGAGGAGTTTGTGGTCAAGGCCGACGAGATATGTAGGGTGCCTACTGGAATGTCGATGTCCTTGGCAGCTGCCTGTCCCGTTTCGGCTCTCGCCGCTTGGCATGGGTTGTTCGATGCTGGCAAATTAGTTGCGGATCAAAAAGTGCTGATCGTAGGTGCATCTGGAAATGTCGGCTCCTTCGCCGTACAGTTTGCCAAACAGAAAAACGCAACCGTCTATGCGGTCGGCTCTTCCCGGTATAAGTTTGATGTACTCGACCTGGGCGCTGATCATTACCTGGATTATAAGGATGAAGGTTACCTTAATGACCTACCTGCCTTTGATCTGGTCCTCGATATGGTTGGTGGGAAAGATCAGGAGAAATTGATTCCCTTATTAAAGAAGAATGCAACGATCGTTAGCCTAGTTCAGGAACCAGATGCCGCCTTGATTAAGGAATATCAGGTCCATGCGCACATGCTGAATTCAGGACCTAATCCAAAGGAACTTGAAAGGATACTGGAACAGGTCAGTAAAGGTATTATCAAGGTAAACGGTATTGAGGAATATTCCCTTCAAGCTGCCGTTCAGGCTTTCGAGGCAATGAATGATAATAAAAGTAATGCTAAATACCTACTGAAATGCTAAGGAAGGATGGATTGGTTCTTTGCATGACAGCTTTACCCTTATATAATATATATGGCATACGATGAAAGATTAGCTGACTCGGTCCGGGCATATCTTGCTGAACACACCTCATTAGAAGTTGAAGAGAAGGCAATGTTCAGTGGAATTGCTTTTTTAGTCGATGGCAAAATGTGCATCAATGTGGGAGATGACCAATTGATGTGCCGTTTCGACCCCCAAAAAACAGAAGAGTATAACAAAAGACGTGGCGTGCAGCCGATGGTCATGCGCGGTAAGCTGCTCGATGGTTATTGTTATGTTGATCCAGAAGGCTATAAAAACAAAGAAGATTTTGAGTTCTGGCTGAATACCTGCCTAGATTATAATCCCCTGGCCAAAGTCTCGAAAAAGAGGAAGGCCAAATAAACCTGTACTCCGTACCTATATCATGGATTGATTTGAGGTGTTTTTTTGGAGGTTTCCTTCGGGACTCGTTCGGGGCTTGTTCGGGAATGGTCCGGAGAGAACAGGTAAACCGGCCGGAGCGTACCCGAGGGCGCACAGGGGATTTGGTCGCTTGCTTTGCGAATTTTCGGAATGTGGGTCGAATGAGGTCAGGTGGAAAGGGGAGGGTGTTGGACCGGGATCAAGGGGATGGGAGGATGGGCCAAGACCATGGAATGGCCCGGGAAGCCTCCCGGTTGCCCCCTTTTGGCGGTATTTCCCCGCCTTTTGGAAAAATTATCTGGCAATGCTACAGCGAGTTAGCTGGCGGCGGTAAAAATACTTTGGCCTCCCCCTTGGAAGTGAACGTATTTTGTCCCTATCTTTGCACCACTCCGCAAGGGAGGGACGGCCCCACGGCCACTGAAACACGGGAAGGAAAAGGGATGAGGAAGGGCCGCGACCGGCACGACCGAAACCGCCGAAAAAAGGGCCTCGAAAATTATTTTAAAAAAGATTTTGCGGTTTCGAAAAAGGTTCCTACCTTTGCAGTCCCAACCAAGGGAAACAGCGAGGGACGCGATGTCCGGAGCGAAAGAAAATGACAGATTGCGACCTTCCGATGCGGAAGGGAAACAACATAAAAAAGCCGAAGCGAGATGCCCAGGCG
>NZ_JBSHLH010000023.1:0-58349 GCF_053644255.1 Sphingobacterium sp. NPDC055431 | reverse complement strand
AAAATACGTTCACTTCCAAGGGAGAGGCCAAAGTATTTTTACCGCCGCCAGCTAACTCGCTGTAGCATTGCCAGATAATTTTTCCAAAAGACGGGTCTGAACCAGGATTAAAGGGATTGGAGGATGGACCAAGAACATGGAAAGGACCAGGATGGAAAGGATACGAGGATGGACCAGGACAGGAAGGGAATCCCGGTCCAACATCTTCCCCTTTCGGCCTGACCTCATTCGACCCACATTCCGAAAATTCGCAACGCGAGCGACCAAATCCCCTATGCGCCCTCGGGTACGCTCCGGCCGGTTTACCTGTTCTCTCCGAACCATTCCCGAACATGCCCCGAACGAGTCCCGAAGTAAACCTCCTAAAAAACACCTCAAAATCGATCCAAAAAAAAATGGGTGGACCGAAGTCCACCCACACCATCTATTTTACTTTACCCATTTATTGCCATCCACCACCTAAGGCTTTATAGAGAACGACCTGATTCAGCATCTTCTCCTTGTTGATGTCCACATCGGCAACTTGTGCTTCGATCAAGCCTTTTTGTGCAGTGATGATATCCAGGTAGGTAACCCGGCCTGCTATAAACAGTTCTTCCGCAGCTCCGATGGACGATTCCAACGCAGCTACCTGATCCTTCACATGCGTCGCACGAGCAACAATGGCATCTTGAGTATTCAAGGCCAGGGATACTTCATTGACTGCATTCAGGACGGTTTTTTCATATTCCAGAAAGCTTATCCCATAGGAGGCTTTCATTTTTTCATATTCCGACTTCAATTCGCGCTGTCTGAAGATCGGCATGGTAATTCCACCAAAAAGACCGTAGGTCACAGATTTGTCCAAACTGAAAAGCTTGTCAAAGCTGAAAGACTGCAATCCCAAATACGGAGAGATCGCCACGGTCGGCAAGAATGCCAAGCGGGTAGATTCCATTTCATGGAATCCTGCCTGAAGATCCATGCCCGCTTTGCGGATATCAAGACGGTTATTCAATAGCTCGTCCAGATTACCGACGGTCAGGTCTTGGAACAGGAGATTGCTGCCAATTCCATTGCTATTCCTATCGATAGGTTGGTAGACCCTTCCCAAAAGGGAATTGATCTGATGTTCATAGGCAAGGATTTCCTGGGCTGCATGCGCACGATTAGCTTTAGATTGGGACAACAGTGATTTGAACTGCTGCACGGCCAACTCATCGGCACGGCCAGCCTCCTTCTGTGCTTCGATTATCTCCAGGGCACGTTCATGGAGCTTAATGTTCTCTTCATAGACCTGAATCTTTTCGTCCAAGCTCATCAATTCATAATAAGAAGAGGCGATCGATGAAATCAATTCCGTTTCGATCAGGCGTTTCAATTCATTTTCGGACATGAGGTTCAAGAAAGCAGCTTCTCTCCTATTTCTCAGTTTCCCCCACAGATCCAATTCCCAGGAAGAACGGACACCCACAAAATAATCAGGGATGAAAGGTTCCGGGATTTTCTCATCATCATTGAGGTTATCCGAAAAGTTGGAATCATAATTTCCGATTCCCGATTCCGTATAATGGCCATACTTTCTCAAGCCCCCTTCCACTGCAGCATCCAAACTAGGATACAGCGCAGATTTTCGGAACTTGAAATTAGCTTGTGCCATTTCGATCCTGTGGATGGCCTGACGGACATCCATGTTATTTATCAATGCCGAATCAATTAAAGAGATCAATTGGGCATCCGTAAACACATTGCGCCATGCTAAGCTTCCTACGGAGCTGGAATCTTTCATGACCTGATCGGCCTGTCCGGTCAAGGTCGGAGAAATATCCTTTTGTACCGTTGCTTTAGGCACTGAACAAGAGGTAATGAACAGCAGTACCGCTACAGCAACCGCAGCTTGCTTGATTTTCTTTTTCTTTTCACGTTTTGAGAAAAGAACGACCAAACCAGGAATTACGATTACCCCGATAATAGTACCGATAACCATACCTCCTACTGCAGCAGAACCAATGGTTCTGTTACCGATAGCACCGGCACCATTGGCCAGCATCAACGGGATCAAACCTGCAGCAAATGCAAAAGATGTCATTAAGATTGGGCGCAAACGTGCAACCGCACCTTCAATGGAAGCTGTCAGCACATCCATACCTTGCTTACGTTTCAGGTTGGCATATTCCACGATCAGGATCGCATTCTTACCCAATAGACCGATCAACATGACCAGTGACACCTGCGCGTAGATATTGTTTTCCAGACCAAAGACCTTAAGGAACAGGAATGCTCCGAACAATCCGGCAGGCAGACATAACAATACAGGCAAAGGCAATAAGAAGCTTTCATATTGAGCCGCCAACAACAGGTACACAAACACCAAACATAACAAGAAGATGTAGGCCGCTTGGTTACCTGAAATTTTCTGTTCACGCGTCATCCCTGACCATTCGATGGCATAACCCTGCGGAAGTTCAGCAGAAATGCGTTCTACGGCTTCGATAGCTTGACCGGAACTGAAGCCCGGGGCTGCTTGACCGGTGATCATGGCTGAGGTAAACATATTATAACGTGTAATCTGCTCCGGACCATAAACCCTTTCCATCGTCATAAAGGATGAGTAAGGAACCATTTCACCTTCTTCGGTCTTTACATATAGGTTCAATACATCCTCTGGACGTTGTCTAGCAAAGGCATCGGATTGCACCATTACCTTATACATCTGTCCATAGCGGATAAAGTTGGTCGCATATAAACTACCTAACAGGGTTTGCAAGGTGTTCATTGAATTTTCTACAGATATTCCCTTTTTGGCAGCCTGATCATAATCGATCTTCAGCATATATTGTGGGAAGTTAACATCAAATGTGGTTGAAGCACTTTCGATTACCTCATCTTGCTCCAATTTAGTGATGAACTCATTTACGACTTCATTGGTCTGATTCAGGTCTTCATTACCGGACCTATCCAATAACCTCAGCTCGAAACCCGAGGAGTTACCGAACCCTGGTACGGTCGGTGGCGGGAAGAATTCGATTTCTGCATCGGCGATATGCGCAGTTTTCTCACGAAGGATTTTCATTACATCATCTACCGATTCATTTCTTTCATCCCAAGCCTTCAAGTTGATCATCCCCATACCATAGGAAGCACCGGAAACTTCAGTGACTATACTATATCCAGCGAGGATGGAAACCGTTTCTACCATTTCCAATTCTCTGGAAATCTTGTCAACTTCATTCAATACCGCTTCAGTACGGTCAACCGTTGCTCCGGGAGGCGTAGTTACTGCCACATAGATCATACCTTGATCTTCGGTAGGAATAAATCCGGAAGGGAGGATTGCTGCGGAACCCCAAGTTGCGATGAACATAATAACTAACCCTAATAAAGTGATTATGCGACGACCTGCAATCTTGGAAAGCAAACCTTTGTACCCTCCGGAAATTCTGTTATATACATTGTTGAATCCTTTAAAGAAACGATCCAACCAGTTATTGCTTGGTTTTTTATCATGCGGTGAACGCAGGATAATGGCACAAAGTGCGGGGGTAAGCGTCAAGGCATTGATACCAGAAATGACAATCGCTGCTGCCAAGGTCAGGGAGAACTGCCTATAGAAGATCCCAACAGGACCGGACAGGAAGGCGACGGGAACAAATACCGCTGACATCACCAAAGTAATAGCGATAACTGCAGAACCCACCTCGTCCATTGCCGCCAATGTTGCTTCCATTGGAGAAAGGTGTTCCTCCTCCATCTTGGCATAGACGGCCTCGACGACGACAATACCGTTGTCGACGACAATTCCAATGGCGAGCACGAGTGCGAACAAGGTCAATAAGTTGATGGAGAATCCCATCATCTGCATGAAGAACAAGGACCCGATCAAACATACAGGAACCGCCAAGATCGGGATAATGGTAGCCCGGAAATCTTGAAGGAAAATGAATACCACCAAGAAAACGAGTATAAAGGCCTCCACTAAGGTGATCAATACACTGGAAATCGAGGCATTCAAGAAACGAGATACATCATACCCCATGGTATAGGTCATTCCCGGCGGGAAAGTGGCATCTTTTAATTCCGCCATACGATCCTTAACCCTTTGGATAACCTCTTGGGCATTCGAGCCCGGCAACTGCTTGATCATGATGGATGCCGATGGCCTACCATCCGTTTTGGATACCATTTCATAATCCAGGGAACCAAATTCCACATCGGCGATATCCTTGATACGGATAATCGAACCATCTACATTGGCACGGATCGGAATATTTTCATATTCGCTGATTTCGGTGAACTTACCGGGATAGCGCAATACGTATTGTTGCATATTGACGGTTTTATCCGAACTGATACCGGTCTGACCCGGAGCAGCTTCAATATTCTGCCTACGCAATGCCGCCACTAATTCTTCTGTTGAAATGGAATACGCGGAAAGACGGTCGGGTTTTACCCAAATACGCATAGCGTAATCCTTCATACCCATGATCTGCGCAAAGCCCACACCTTCGATACGTTTCAATTCCTTCAGGATATTGATATCGGTAAAGTTATAGATAAAGCGTTCGTCAGCAGTTTCATCATCAGTATACAGGTTCAGGTACATCAGCATACTGTTCACTTCCTTTTCGGTGGTCACCCCGGCCTTGATTACCTCTTCAGGCAATTCATCGAGCACTGTGGTCACCCTGTTCTGGACGTTTACGGCAGCGATATCTGGGTCAGTACCTACTTCAAAGAAAACTTGGATCAAGGTATTACCATTGTTTGTGGATACCGAAGACATATAGGTCATTCCTGCTACCCCATTGATTGCCTTTTCGAGCGGAATGGCTACCGCATTGGTACTTACTTCGGCATTTGCACCGGTATAGTTAGCCGTTACAACTACTGATGGCGGAACGATATCAGGGAATTGGGTAATGGGCAAGGTAAACAATGCCAATAGACCCAAAAGGGTAATAAAGATCGAGATGACCAGCGATAGCACCGGCCTCTTAATAAATTTTTCAAACATTAAATCTCGCTCCCTTCTTAGTTTTTAACCATTTTTGGTTGAATTACCATTCCATCACGAAGGGATTGAACGCCTTCATACACAACTTTAGCATCAGCTGGCAAACCATTTTCTACGACATAGTAATGTCCAACACGACGTCCGTTCTGGAAAGGGGTCATCTTAACGGTATCCCCTTTTAAGGTATACACGTAAGCTTTGTCCTGGATTTCGAAAACAGATTTCTGATGAACCAAAAGCAGGTCACCAGTTTGCACTGGCACACCGATCCTACCGGTAGCACCATGTTTCAATAGTCCATCGGGATTATTGAATTTCGCACGCAGGGAAATAGATCCCGTACTGGCCTCGAATTCACTTTCAACGATCTCAGCAGTTCCTGTATTAGGATAGGTAGCACCATTTGCTAAGATCAACTGAACTTCTTTTTTGAAATTATTTCTATTAAAGGTCGAGTCAGATGCAATCCCTAGGTATTCCTGTTCAGAGATATCGAAGTACACGTTCATATTAGCCATATCTGAGATAGTGGTCAATAGGGATCCTTCTTCCAACAAGGAACCCTCTTTTAATTGGATCCGATCGATACGGCCATCAAAAGGTGCGCGGATCTGCGTATTGGACAATTTTGTCCTTGCTTGGTTCAAAACGGCTTCTGCTTCCCCAACTTTAGCATTAGCGGCACGTAATTGAACTTTCAATAGATCATATTCGGTTGAGCTGACAATGTTTTTCTGAACCAACTTCTGGGTCCTTTCCATCTCCAGTTCTACTTTTTTCACTTCAGCTTCAGCACTGCTGACTGCTGCCTGAGCTTGTGCCAAGTCAGCTTTGTATTCATCCGCTACCAAAGAGAACAGGACCTGTCCTTTTTTCACGAATGCTCCCTCATCAACAAAGATCCTATCCAGGAACCCTACCAAACGGGAGCGTAATTCCACATTACGTTGAGATTGGATATCTGCGATATACTCTTTGTACACAACAGTATCCAGTTGAACTAAATTAGATACGGGAACGACTTTAGGTGCATTAGCAGTTGTCTTTTCGTTACTGGTAGCAGTACAGGATGCAACTAATAATGCGCAACCTACTACGGGTAGTAGCATGCGTTGTTTTTTCATAGCAATATAAAATATGGGTATTAAAATAAAATAGAATACAATAGATGTTGGTTGTTACGCAGATGGCATAACAATCCCTATACTTTCAAAATGGAAAGCATATAAAAAATGGAAATTAGAAAGGACGGTATCTATACAAGAACTGGTAATAGCCAGGGAGGCATAGTGTCTTGGACAGATAAAACGGATGTTTTAAGGTTGATTTGATCCTGTAAAGTCTGGAAATTAACCAGTTAAAGATGAATACCAATGGTATTAACCCTAGGAACAGGGAAAGAATGCGATAATCATCGAAGATGATTTCAGGAAGGGTCTCGGAATTCACAGGATGTGTCAGGTTGAGCACCTCTTCCAATACGACTTCAACTAAGGTTTCGTTGGCTACCACATTCGCGGAACCAAAAAGGTCGATAGACTTTACCTCCAAGCATAGCACATTGAGGTATCCGAATAGCGCCAAGAAATGCAATAGTCGAAACATACGCCACAAAGATAAGCAAGGTGTTAAGCAAAAAGGTATTAGGAATGTAAAAAAACTGTGATTTTATTTTTTTGGAGCGGCTTGTTCAGTTTCTGTTTCCGGATTATTGGGTTCATCGTCAAACAAGATTCTTACGGAAGGGGTATATGTATCTTCATGCTGTCCGTTTTTGCTGGCCCAAAAGAAAGCTCCCAAAAAGAACAGTGCAATCAATACACTACAACCGATTAAGAAAAATATGATGTTCATAGTACAAAGTTAAATTAATTTTCTCCGTTTTGCATATCCTCTAGTCATCAAACTGGTGAATGAAATAATAGTAACGGTACTGATAGGCATTAAGATCGCTGCGAATAAAGGTGACATTGTTCCCTGAACGGCGAAACTAATACCGATTACATTATACAATAAGGAAATGATAAATGACATCTTGATGACCTTGACGGCATCTTTACTGAAATCAAAGAATTTCGGCAGTTTATGGAATGCCTCACCATCCAAGATGGCATCACAACCTGGCGAGAAATTATTGATATCGTCTGATACGGCAATACCTAGGTCCGCTTTCCTCAATGCTCCGGCATCATTCAATCCATCGCCCAACATGCAGACTTTTTTTCCTTGATGCTGCCATTCGGTAATTTTTTCCAATTTAGCTGCAGGAGTTTGGTTGAATAGGAGTTTAGCATTTGCGGGAAATATCATGCGCAATGCATCAGCCCTACGTTCGTTGTCACCAGAAATTAAATGCAGGTCATAATGCTCTGCCTTTAACTTATTGATGACTTCGGTAAGTCCAGTACGCCAAGATTGCTCCAGGGTGAAATATCCTTTCAAGGTATCATTGATCTTGACATATACAACCGACCCTTCTAAATCGACTTTGGCGGTGTTCACATAACTGGCACTACCGATCTGTATACTGTAATCTTGATATTTTCCAGATTGTCCTCTTCCGACTACCTCTTCGTACTCTTCTATGTTCAACATCTGAACATCGCCCAACCATTTGATAATCTCTCTACTCAATGGGTGGTTAGAATTACGACATAGGGAAGCCAAGAGATTTCGCTCCATTGGATTCAGGGTTCCTTCGAAATACATACTGGATGCAGTAGGCGAAGAAATGGTTCCAGTTTTATCAAACACGACGGTCTCAATAGCTGCCATCTGTTCAATAGCGGCTGTATTCTTGATGTACAACTTGTTTTTATCAAAGATGCTCAATGCAGCTGAAAGCGTAAAAGGCGAGCTCAAGGCCAATGCACATGGACAGGCGATGATCAGAACGGCCGTAAAAGCTCCCCAAGCTTTATCTGCATTTCCACCAACAATCCAGAACACACAGGCTGCAATGGCAATCATGAGAAGACCAATGGTGAAATATTTACTGATAAAACCTACAAAGGTTTCAAATTTCTTTTCATACTGCTTTAAGCTATCATTGTTCCAGAGCTTGGTCAAATAACTTTGGGATACCGCTTTGACCACTTCCAATTCGATAGCCTCTCCCATTTGTCTACCTCCAGCGTAAACCACTTCCCCCAACACCTTTTCAACAGGTTTACTCTCCCCTGTCACGAAGCTGAAGTCCACGGATGCATTGCCATTCAGCAAAATGGCATCAGCAGGAATAATTTCATTATTGCGGACCAAGATCCTGTCGCCAACCTGCAGGTCAGCGATCTGTGTGGGCTTTGCAACACCTTCATCCAATACAGTTACCGCAACAGGAAAGTATGAACGGTAATCGCGTTCAAAGGAAATATGGTAGTATGTTCTCTGTTGTACATATTTTCCGATCAGGATAAAGAATACCAAACTGCATAAGGTATCCATAAATCCAGGACCTGTCTGGGAAATGATCTCAAAGGCCGAGCGGAAGAAGAGCACAAAGATCCCGAGGGCCAAAGGCACATCAAGGTTCAGGCGTTTTTGCTTGAGGCTCAACCAGGCCGATTTGAAATAATCGGAGGCACTATATAATAGGACTGGGAGACCGAATGCCAAGTTCATGTAGTTGAAGAAATTGGAATACTGTCTTTCAAACTCGCCCATACCGAAGTATTCCGGAAAAGAGATCATCATGGAGTTACCGAAACAGAAACCTGCCACGGTAATCTTTGCAATAAGTCCACTTTGGTTTATTTTCTTACCTTCTTTGACGACATCCTGAAGGGTGATCTTTGGGTCGTATCCGATCTTGTGCAATAGATCGACCAGTTCACGAAGGGAAATTTCGTCCTTTTTGAAGGTGATGCTAGCTTGTTTTTTCATGAAGTCTACCTGAGAGGTCTTCACGCCTGGATTCAATTTATATAGGTGTTCAAGCAGCCAGATACAAGAGCTACAATGGATAGCAGGTACATAAAATGTAATGATGGCCTGTTCATTATCCTGATAGTCTACCAGTTTGGCAATGATATTGGGTTCATCCAGATAGGAAAGGTCCTCCTTTTGTGCTTTTTGGGATTTCCCTGGATGGGTATTGTACTTATAATAGGATGCCATGTTGTTATCATTCAAGATCTGATAAACAGTTTGGCAGCCTAGGCAACAAAAGCGATGGTCTTCCAAGATATAGGCAGAATCCTCCACCGGATCACCACAGTGATAGCAAATTGTACTTAATTGCAGTTCCCCTTTTGTTGACATAATATAAATATAAGGTTAAATAGCTTGACTGAATAAATTGTCTCTTTCTTTTGTTTTTTGCAGGCGTTCATCAAATGCCATGCAGACATTGCGCAGGAATGATTTCCCTAGTTCACTGATCTGAACGATATCCTGATCTACACTCACCAATTCATCTGCGACCAAAGGTTGTAGGCGTTCGATGATTTTTTCATTTAGGGCAAAACCTTCTTTCAGCTGAACTTTACCACGGCACATCATATCCAGGATATATTCTCTGATGATCAGATCTTCATCATTTAGGATATGACCTTTCACGACCGGCAAAATGCCTTCGCCTATGAGTTTATGGTATTCCTCAACGGTTTTGACGTTTTGGGCGAATGCTGTCCAGGCATCACTTATGGAAGACACACCCAGACCGATCAACAATGGTGTATAGCGATCTGCATATCCCATGAAGTTACGGTGCAGGGTCCCATCAAGGGAAGCGATATAAAGGGCATCATCCGTTTTGGCGAAGTGGTCCATACCTACATCTTTATAACCACTTTCCTGGATCATCTGTTTTCCCAGTTTATATAGATTTAATTTTTCTTCTCCCACGGGAAGGTCATGCTCAGTAAATCGGCGTTGACCAGGTTTGATCCAAGGCACATGGGCATAACTATAGAAGGAAATCCGGTCAGGATTTAATTTCATGGAATGCTCTATGGTCATGCGCACGGATTCTGCCGTCTGTAAAGGCAAGCCATAAATCAAATCAAAGTTGATGGATTCGTAACCAAGACCTCTAGCATCTTTCATGACACGGTCTACATCTTCCACCGTTTGATGTCTATTGATAATAAATTGGACTTTTTCATCGAAATCTTGGATACCCAAGCTCAATCTCTTAAATCCCAAATCATAAAGGGTCTTTAAATGATCGTAAGTAGTATTTGCAGGATGGGCCTCGAATGAGAAAGAGGCATCTTGCGTTTTTTCGTTCCCTTCCAAGAGACCTGCGATCAAGCGGTGCAGGTTTTCTGCCGTAAAGAAGGTCGGAGTTCCACCACCTAGGTGAATTTCTGCGATCTTAAGGTTATCTTCCTTCAAGATATCTTTGTACATCTGCCATTCTTTGAGAAGGGAGGTAATATAAGGATCTTCGACTTGGTGGTTCTTGGTAATACGGGTATTACATCCGCAGTAGGTACAAAGGCTTTCGCAGAATGGCAGGTGCACATAAATGCTGATTCCCTGATCTTTGGACTTGTTAAAGTTCAAAGCCACTCTTTGGCGCCAATCGGCTTCATTAAAACGTTCGTTTTCCCAGAAAGGTACTGTTGGATAACTGGTATAGCGAGGTGCCGCTACGTTATATTTGTTGATCAGTTTGTTTAGAATCTCCGTTTCCATATCGTCTATATTTAACCTTTTTATTGCATTCCATTCTACATTGACAAGCCTCTCCCGTACAACCTCCTACCATCCATTGGGTAAGGTTCATGATGGTCTGCTTGGCAATTCCTTCAAGGGAGTTATCGAATGGGACGTTTGCAACGTGTATTTTCAATTCTCCGGCATAATCTAGGTCAATATGGTCAGTGGATCTTGAACGGGTGATAATATTTCTAATCCCAATTTTATAGAGTTCAAATAACATTACTCTATCCAACACATCACGATCGGAGATGATGACAGCCTCTTTTCCTATGGCATAGTGCATGGTACTAAAATTCAACTCGTTTGATATCAAAGTCAAATCATGTACCTTACCATTTGCCTTGGCGAGGTGCTCCTTCTCAGGTCCCAAAATGTTATATGCAATCACTCTCATCCCTTAAGTAAAGTAGTTATTGTTCCAAAATTAGCGTTTAGGCCTGCAGAAACGAATGCACTGCATCATGACAGAAAGTGATATAAATCATGTTTGCACAGGAATTCGCCGGAAGGATTTTGGCATGAGGGAGGTCCATGAGCTAGGAATTTTGACCTCTAATTTTAATTTTGGTTGTAAAAAGGAGTAAAATCAGCAGATAATTATATAAAAAAGCGGCCTAAAATTGCTTTCAGGCCGCCATATTGGATATATTTTCTATTAATCTTTTTTCTTGTTGTTTTTGACATCAGAAGCAAGAGAAGAGTCATCGTCCTTTTCATTCTTTGCAGAAGAAACTACGATATCTTTCTTTTCATCATCATAATCTACCAAGATAGTCTCACCGGTCTTAAGTTCACCTTTCAGGATCTCTTCGGCGATTGGATCTTCAAGATACTTTTGGATTGCACGTTTCAATGGTCTAGCGCCAAAGTTGCTGTCATATCCTTTTTCAGCAATGTAGTTTTTGGCAGCTTCAGTCAAGTTAATTTTATGACCTAAACCTTCGATACGAGCAAATAAAGATCTCAATTCGATATCAATGATCTTGAAGATATGGTCTTTTGTCAATGAGTTAAACACGATTACATCATCGATACGGTTCAAGAACTCAGGGGCGAATGCACGTTTTAATGCAGTTTCGATAACCCCTCTTGAATGCGAGTCTGCTTGATTTTCTTTGGCAGCTGTAGTAAATCCTACCCCTTGACCAAACTCTTTCAATTGACGGGCACCGATGTTTGAAGTCATAATGATGATGGTGTTTCTAAAGTCT
Organism: Sphingobacterium sp. NPDC055431; assembly: GCF_053644255.1. Taxonomy (NCBI): domain Bacteria; kingdom Pseudomonadati; phylum Bacteroidota; class Sphingobacteriia; order Sphingobacteriales; family Sphingobacteriaceae; genus Sphingobacterium; species Sphingobacterium sp. NPDC055431. Next base: position 46,478 of record NZ_JBSHLH010000023.1, on the reverse strand, counting down.
ACCTTACGACCAAGGCTATCTGTCAACTGACCTTCATCCAATACTTGCAACAACAAATTGAATACATCAGGGTGAGCTTTTTCAATCTCATCCAATAAGACAACAGCATATGGTTTACGGCGAACCTTTTCGGTCAACTGACCACCTTCTTCATAACCTACGTATCCTGGAGGCGCTCCGACTAAGCGAGACACGGCGAATTTCTCCATGTACTCACTCATATCGATCTGGATCAAAGCATCTTCAGAATCAAACATGAAGCGAGCTAACTCTTTTGCCAATTCAGTTTTACCAACACCTGTAGGACCTAAGAAGATAAAGGAACCGATAGGTTTCTTAGGATCTTTCAATCCTGCACGAGTACGTTGGATGGCTTTCACCAATTTCTGTACGGCATCGTCCTGACCAATGATCCTACCTTTCATGGATTCACCCATGTTCAATAGTTTCTGGCTATCCGATTGGCTAACACGTTGCACTGGGATACCAGTCATCATCGACACAACTTCAGCTACATTATCTTCCGTAACTGTATAGCGTTTTGTTTTGGTTTCTGCTTCCCAAGCGGCTTTTTCTTTCTCCAATTCTTCGATCAATTTCTTTTCAGTATCACGAAGTTTGGCAGCTTCTTCATATTTCTGACTGCGGACAACCTTGTTTTTCTCCACTTTAACTTCCTCGATTTTCTCTTCGATATCGATGATGGATTGAGGAACATGGATATTGTTCAAGTGTACACGTGATCCCGACTCGTCTAAAGCATCGATAGCTTTATCTGGCAAGAATCTATCCGTGATATATCTTGTGGTCAATGACACACAGGCATCAATAGCTTCTGGGGTATAAGTAACATTGTGGTGTTCCTCATATTTATCTTTGATACGGTTCAAGATTTCGATCGTATCGTCGATAGAAGTAGGTTCTACGGTTACTTTTTGGAAACGACGGTCCAAAGCACCATCTTTCTCAATGTACTGGCGGTACTCATCCAGTGTAGTAGCACCGATACATTGGATCTCTCCACGTGCCAAGGCAGGTTTGAACATATTTGAGGCATCCAAAGAACCAGAAGCACCACCTGCACCAACTATGGTGTGGATCTCGTCGATAAACAAGATTACATCAGGCGATTTTTCCAACTCATTCATGACCGCTTTCATACGTTCTTCAAACTGACCTCTGTACTTGGTACCAGCTACTAGCGATGCTAAGTCTAAGGTAACTACACGTTTGTTGAAGAGTACTCTAGATACTTTCCTTTGGATGATACGCAGTGCTAGGCCTTCAGCGATAGCTGATTTACCGACACCAGGTTCACCGATTAGGATAGGGTTGTTTTTCTTCCTACGGGAAAGAATCTGCGAAACCCTTTCAATTTCTTTCTCACGACCTACAATAGGATCCAATTTACCTTCTTCTGCGGCTTTCGTCAGGTCGCGTCCGAAGTTGTCTAGAACAGGGGTTTTAGACTTGATATCAGATACTTTTTTAGGTGAAGAGAACTGTGAATCTTCATCAGCGTATTCTTCGTCGCCTCCTGGAGGCGTACTGGAAGCTTCATCAGTGATGCCGGTGGCATTCTGTTCGACTTCGGTTTTGAATACGTTATATGAAACATTGAATTGCTGTAAGATCTGTGATGCGATGTTTTCTTCATCACGTAATATAGCTAACAGGAGATGTTCAGTCCCGATGATATCACTCTTAAAAATTTTAGCTTCCAAATAAGTAATCTTCAAGACCTTTTCGGCTTGTTTAGTTAGCGGCATATTACTAATTGGAGAGCGTGAAACGGAAGAACCTTTCACAGCATCCTCCACTGATTGGCGGACTGCGCCCATGTCAACTCCGATATTCTTCAATATCTTAATTGCCACTCCATCGCCCTCACGTATTAATCCTAGCAATAGATGTTCGGTACCGATATAATCGTGACGTAAGCGAAGAGCCTCCTCACGACTATATGATATAACATCTTTAACTCGGGGTGAAAATTTTGCTTCCATTAAATTCCTTTCTCAATTAAATTCGGGTGATCAACAGTATAAATGTACTAAAAATACAAATCACACCCATTTGTTATAAATATTTTTTATCAACAATTGCGCCACCAAGCGAAAACTATCAATTTGTCAGTAATTACATTATCTTTGTGTAAAAACATAAAAGAAAATTTCAAAGCACCTATGTCTGACGAAAAAATTATCTTCTCAATGGCTGGGGTAAACAAAATTTATCCCCCATCCAAACAAGTACTTAAGAACATTTACCTTTCTTTCTTCTATGGAGCGAAAATCGGTGTAATTGGTTTAAATGGTTCCGGTAAATCTTCCTTATTGAAGATCATTGCGGGACTGGATAAATCCTACCAAGGTGAGGTGGTATTCTCACCAGGTTATTCTGTGGGTTATTTGGCTCAGGAGCCTGAATTGGACCCTACAAAGACCGTTAAAGAGATTGTAGAAGAGGGAGTTGCCGAGACTGCTTCGATCTTAAAAGAATACGAGGAAATCAATGAGAAATTCGGTCTTCCTGAAGTTTATGAAAATCCTGATGAGATGGATAAACTTTTGGCTAGACAAGGTGAGTTACAAGATATTATAGACGCCACAAATGCATGGGAATTGGACAGCAAATTGGAGCGGGCCATGGATGCTTTGCGCTGTCCAGAGCCTGACGCTTTAATTGCCAATTTGTCAGGAGGAGAGCGAAGAAGGGTGGCCATGTGCAGACTATTATTACAAGAACCTGACGTTTTATTATTAGATGAGCCTACCAACCACTTGGATGCTGAGTCCATCGATTGGTTGGAACAACACTTGCAACAATATAAAGGGACGGTTATCGCCGTAACCCACGACCGTTATTTCTTGGATAACGTTGCGGGCTGGATCTTGGAACTGGACCGTGGAGAAGGTATTCCATGGAAAGGAAACTATTCTTCTTGGTTGGATCAAAAGGCTAAACGTTTAGCTCAAGAGGAGAAAACCGAAAGCAAGCGTCAGAAAACATTAGAGCGTGAGTTAGAATGGGTAAGGATGGCTCCGAAAGCGAGACATGCCAAATCAAAAGCCCGTTTGCATAACTATGAGAAATTAGCATCAGAGGAAACGAAGGAACGCGAAGAAAAACTAGAGTTATTCATTCCACCAGGACCTCGTTTGGGTAATGTGGTCATTGAAGCAGACAAGATTAGCAAGTCTTACGGGGATAGAATTTTATTCGAAGACTTAAGCTTCTCCTTACCTCCTGCAGGGATCGTGGGAATCATTGGTCCAAACGGTGCGGGTAAGACTACTTTATTCCGTTTGATCACTGGTCAAGAACAGGCAGATACCGGAACATTTAAGGTTGGTGAAACCGTTTCGTTGGGATATGTTGACCAGATGCACGATGACCTTGACCCTAATAAAACCGTATGGGAAAATATCACAGGCGGCAATGAGAACATCATGTTGGGTAACAAATCGATGAATTCTAGGGCTTATGTATCCAAATTCAATTTCAATGGTGCTGACCAACAGAAGAAAGTTGGTGTTTTATCAGGTGGAGAGCGAAATCGCGTACATTTAGCCATTACTTTGAAAAAAGGTTCTAACGTATTGTTACTGGATGAGCCTACCAACGATATCGACGTAAATACCTTACGTGCTTTGGAAGAAGGTCTTGAGAACTTTGGAGGATGTGCGGTAATTATTTCCCACGACCGTTGGTTCCTGAACAGGATCTGTACCCATATCTTAGCTTTTGAAGGAGATTCACAGGTTTATTTCTTTGAAGGTAACTATACAGAATACGAGGAGAACCGTAAGAAACGTTTAGGCGATATTGGTCCGAAACGAATCAAATACAAAAAATTAGTAAAATAAAAACGTGTTGGAATCAGCTAGGCTATTAGAAGCGATCATCGAAAATGCTATTGATGGCATCATTACGATCGATAATCACGGAATTGTAGAGAGCATCAACCCTGCGGCCCTAGAGCTGTTTGGGTATAGAGCTGAGGAGGTTGTGGGCAGAAATATTTCGGTATTGATGCCTGAACCTGACCGTTCTAACCATGACCGTTACATTGCCAATTATGAAGAAACTGGTAAAAAACGAATTATCGGAATTGGGCGCGAAGTAAGAGGTCTGAAAAAAGATGGTTCCACCTTTCCTTTTCGCTTAGCTGTCAGCGAAGTGTTCTATAAAGACCGTAAAATATTTACGGGCTTTATCCACGATCTGACCAAGGAGAAACAGGCTCAAAATGAGTTGAAGAAACATACCCAAGAGCTGGAGCTAAAAGTGAGGGAAAGGACTAAGGATCTGATCAAACTGGTTTCAGAGCTTGAGAGAGCAAAAGCTGATGTCAGTGTTTCCTTGGAAAAGGAAAAAGAATTGAGTCAGTTGAAATCTAGGTTTGTATCCATGGCCTCGCATGAGTTCAGGACTCCCCTGAGTTCGGTCCAACTTTCAGCATCGTTGATCGATCGCTATGTAGAGAAGCAGGAATATGGCCCAATTGAGAAGCATACAAACCGAATCAAAGGTTCTGTACAATTATTGAACACGATATTAAATGACTTCCTTAACCTTGAAAAACTTGAGGCGGGAGTTGTCATGGTAAATAAATCGCATACCAACATAGTACACCTTGGTGAGGAGATTGCCGAGGAGATGCAGTTGATCTGTAAGAAAAACCAACATATTTTATATCAGCATACCGGTGAGGAATCTGACTTTGTCATCGACCCCAATCTTTTGAAGAACAGTATCATCAACTTGGTTTCTAATGCCATTAAATATTCAGGTGAAGATACTTTTATTGAGTTCAACACCCAGATCGGCAGAAACCAGCTGTTGGTCACGGTGAAAGATAATGGGATCGGTATCCCGCTGGAAGAACAGAAGAGTCTATTTGAGCCTTTCTTCCGTGCCAATAACACGGGCAGCATTCCAGGAACTGGATTGGGTTTGAATATTGTGAAGCGATATGTTGAATTGATGGGAGGACGTTTGGAATATTGGTCGGAAGTAAATCAAGGAGCAATTTTTAAGATGTTTTTTATCCAAGAATAATGGAAAAGAGGAAAATATTAATAATCGAAGACAATAGTGACATTCGCGAAAGCACAGCGGAAATATTGGAATTAACCGGGGAGTATTCCGTATTGGTAGCTGAAGAAGGTAAAACTGGAGTAGATATGGCCATTAAACATAAGCCAGATCTCATTCTTTGTGATATCATGATGCCTGAACTGGATGGATATGGGGTTTTGTATATGTTGAGCAAACATGAAAACACACAACAGATCCCATTTATTTTCCTTACTGCCAAAACTGAGAAAGCAGACTTGCGCAAGGCCATGGAAATGGGGGCAGATGATTACCTGACCAAACCATTTGATGACATGGAATTGCTCAATGCCATAGAAAGTCGTTTCAAAAAAAGGGCTCAATTACAATCTAAGACTGCGCCTAATATGGAAAGCCTAAGGCTTGATGAACAGGAACAGGCTTATCTATTACAGGATCTTGCAGATCATGGACGGATCAAGAATATCAAAAAGAAACAAACCATTTACGAAGCTGGAGACACTCCAGTTTATGTATATTATATTAAAAAGGGAAAAGTCCGCAGCTTCTTGAACTATAAGGACGGCAGGGAACTATCTACCAACATCTATGTAGAAAATCAATTCTTCGGATTGGAATCTGTGTTATTGAACGATAAGTATGGTGATAATTCAGCCACGTTGGAAGATGCAGAAATTGCCTTGATCCATAAGGATAATTTCTTTGAGCTCTTGTACAAAAAGCCAGGAATTGCCTCCAAACTGATCAAAGTCCTATCACAGAACATTCGTGAGAAAGAAGAACAGATGTTGGGTTTTGCCTACGATTCTGTTCGCAAGCGCGTGGCCAATGCTTTGGTAAATGTGGCAGAGAAATCAGACAATGAATCGGATGAAGTCACCATCAAGATTTCCAGGGATGACCTAGCAGCCTTAGCAGGTACGGCAAACGAGACCATAAGTAGGATGCTGGCCGATTTTAAGGACGAAAAGTTATTGACCAAGGAAGGAAATGCTATCAAAATCTTTTCGGTTAACCGACTGAAAAACATCAAGCAATAAGGAAATACATCTTTGTTTATTGAAAAGTTTCAAAAAGTGGTCATGTTTTTGCTTTATTCTTTAAACTTTCTTACAGTTTATCTGTCTGAATAAGAAAGAAGAATGAAATTATTTACAAAATAACTTTTACCACTCATGAAAAAACTTTTATTAGCACTCGCAATTGGTACAGCTTCTTTAGTAGGCTTTAGCTCTTGTACAAAGGAATATGTGACAAATTATTTACCAGGGGTAAGTTATTATCACCCATTGGCATCAAGTGACTGGAAACGAATTTCAGCAAACAATTTTGAAGCAGTAATTCCAGTAGCAGACCTTGATGATGTTTATTATGAAGATGGACACGTTAGTGTTGCCATTCAGTTTGAAGATCAAGTTGGAACATTCCACAACATCCCTTCAGAAGGCTTATTTGGTCATGGCTATAACGCCTCATATTCTGTAGGAAAGGTTTTTTTGAACGCTGTTGATTTGGATAAATTAAATGAAGCTCCAAAAGCTATGCGCGTTAAGATTGTATTAACCGATGCAGATGTTGGTAACTAAGATATAGAAAAGGGGCATGATTGATCATGCCCCTTTTTCCTTATTTCAACATTTCTTTGGCATGTTGAATTGCCGTATCTTCCGGATTGGCACCGCTCAACATTTGTGCTATCTCCAAGACCCTCTCCTCCTCATTCATCAATACAATATTTGATTTCGTTTTATTGCCCTTATCTTCTTTATATACCTTAAAGTGGCTATTCCCTTGTGATGCAATCTGCGGCAAGTGGGTAATACTGATCACCTGCATATTGTCTGCGAGCTCTTCCATCAATTCCCCTACCCTAAGCGCTACTTCTCCAGATATACCTGTATCGATTTCATCAAAGATGATAGTTGGCAGAGCTGAAGTCTTTGCTACCAAGGATTTAATGGCCAGCATCACCCTGGAAAGTTCACCGCCTGAGGCTACCTTGTGTATAGGTTGTAATGCTTGACCTTTGTTAGCCGAGAAAAGAAAGGATACTTCATCTTGACCAGTTGATTTAAAATCCGATAATTGATTGAGTTCAACATTCAATTGAGCATGTGGCATACCAACTCTGGATAGCACATCTTGAACTTCCTTCTCTACGATCTTAGTTGCCTTGCTCCTGTTTTTGGTCAATTGATCGGCCAATTTGGATATTTCCTGATGCAACTTGTCAATTTTCACCTTTAATTCTTCAATCTGTTCACCTTGCGAATCGGTAGCCTGCAGTTTGTTTTCGAGGTCTTGCTTTAGCTCCAGAAGCTCCTTTACAGTAGCTACGCGATGTTTCTTTTGCAGGTCATACAAAACAGACAGTCGTTCATTCACAATGCTCAATCGTTCCTCGTCCATACTGATGCCCTCTGCTACCTGCTCCACTTCAGCACTCAAATCTTTTAATTCGATCAAACTGCTTTGCAGGCGATCAACAAGGGATTCTGAGGAAGGTAGATAGCGAGCACCATTCTGTAAAGAGCTCAAAGCTTGCTTAAGGCTGTCCAAGACATTGATTTCACCGTCTTGGAGTTCTGAACTTGCAGCATGAAAATGACGTTTTATTTCTTCGGCATTTTCCAATTGGGATTGTTCGGCCTCCAACCCTTCCTGCTCTTGGTCTTGTAGATTGGCTTGTTCCAATTCGTTGAAAACAAATTGCTGATAATCAGATTCCGACCGGGCCTTTGCCAAGTCTTCTTCTAATTGCTTGAGTTCAGCGACCGTACGTTTATATTCTTGGTATTTCTTTTTATAGTCAGCGAGTACAGATTGGTTTTGTGCTACGGTATCCAAGACCAGTAGCTGAAAAGATTCCGTATTGATCTGCAATGTAGCATGCTGGGAATGGATATCGATCAACTTCTCCCCTAATACCTTAAGTGTTTGCAAGGTTACAGGTGTATCATTGACAAAAGCTCTTGATTTGCCATCGGCATGCAGCTCTCTACGGATCAGACTGGTATCCTCATAGTCCAGGTCCAAAGAATTGAAAAGATCTTGAAGGTTATAGTCTTTGATATAGAAGTGACCTTCGATGATACATTTCCTTGATTCATCGAAGAAATGCTTGCTCTCGGCCCTATTGCCCAAGATTAAACCTAGCGCCCCCATAATAATGGACTTACCGGCTCCTGTTTCACCTGTTATGATATTGAGTTTGTCGTCGAAATTAATGTCCAATGCATCTATCAATGCATAGTTTTTTATCTGTAGTTTGCTTAACATTCGCTCCTTTGTGCTTTAGCAACATGTTGAAATTGTCAATTTGATCCCTAACATGCTGTTCCTCATCAAATATAAATAATTCTCATCCCAAGCTAAAATTAAGGCATTAATATTCTGAAATCTCTAAAAAACTGATATGTTTGTATTTCATGCCTGATTTTAGCAAACAGTTAAGTAAGTACATCCCATCTACCGCAGCTCCTATCATCTCTGAATGGATCAATGATACTGCCTGTAGGTTTAAGGTGACTCGTTCTAGAGCATCCAAACTGGGAGACTACCGCTCTCCTTTCAAAAACGAACCCCATCAGATCACCATCAATCACGATCTGAACCCCTATTCTTTTTTGATTACGACTGTCCATGAGTTTGCTCACCTCAAAACTTGGCAACAGCATAAGAACAAGGTAAAGCCGCATGGCGCTGAATGGAAAAACAACTTCAAGAGTTTAATGGATGCTTTCATTAAGCTGAACCTATTCCCAGAAGACATCCATTTGGCTTTGATCAAATACATGAACAATCCTGCAGCTTCCAGTTGTACGGACCTAACCCTGTATAAGGTCTTGAAATCTTACGATAAATCAGAATTTGAAACCGTAACGATTGACAGCATAGAATTCAACAGTTATTTCAGCATCAAAAACGGAAGGGTTTTCCAGAAACTGGAGAGATTACGGAAAAGATATAAGTGTCTGGAGGTAAAAACACAACGGATTTATCTATTTCACCCTATTGCTGAGGTAAAACCGGTCGAAATGGAATCAAATCCTTAAATTGCAATAACCAAATAATCTAAAATTGATAATCAACAATCATGATGAACAACAAACTATTTATTAGTGCAGCCTTATTACTCGGACTTGCATCTTGTAAATCGGGGAGCGACAGTTCTTCCTATGACAAAAACAGTTTAGACTCGACAGCTATAGCAGCTATCACCGAAGACAGCTACAAAGCTTATGTCGCTAAATTATCTTCGGATGAATTCATGGGTCGCCTACCTTTCAGCAAGGGCGATACCATCACCGTAAATTACATTCAAGAACAATATAAAGCCCTTGGCTTAGATCCGGGAAATGGCGAATCCTATTTCCAAGAGGTACCGATGGTGGAAATCAGTTCTAAACCTGTTAATCCAACTCTGACCTTTAAAGGTAAAAACGGTGATCTTACAGCTCAATACCTAGATGACTATGTAATCGGTACTCCCCAAATGGCGGAAACCATCGATGTAGAAAACACCGAACTGGTATTTGCTGGATTTGGAATCGTGGCTCCTGAATATAAATGGAATGACTATGAAGGTCTTGATGTAAAAGGCAAAACCGTTGTGGTGATGGTCTCTGACCCAGGTCGCTATGACAAAACATTATTCAAAGCTGATACCATGACCTATTACGGTCGTTGGATCTACAAATTCGAGGAAGCATCTCGTCAAGGTGCGGCTGGTATCTTGTTAGTTCATGAAACTGAAGCTGCGAGTTACGGCTGGAATGTGGTAAGAAGTGGTTGGACAGGACCTAGACTATCGTTGGTTCCAGAAAATAAAGGTGCTAACCTAAGTAAATTCCAAGGTTGGGTAAGCAATGAAACTGCAAAAAAACTATTCCAATTGGGTGGATTGAATGCAGACTTGATGGAACAAGCTAAAAAACCAGGATTTAAGGCCGTTCCATTGAATGTGACGACCAATGTTAAATTGGCCAATAGCTTCAGGGAGTCTAAATCAAATAACGTCCTAGGGATGATCAAAGGCTCCAAAAGGCCTGATGAAACCATTATCTATACCGCTCACTGGGATCACCTAGGAATTGGTGAAGCTAGCAATGGCGACTCAATTTTCAACGGAGCGATGGACAATGCTACAGGTGTGGCTGCCTTATTTGAATTGGCAAAAGCCTTTAAAGCGGCAAAGGTTCAACCTGAGCGTTCAGTTGTGTTCTTAGCGGTTACTGCAGAGGAACAAGGACTATTAGGCTCTCAATATTATGCAGAAAACCCTGTATTTCCATTGAACAAAACTGTTGCCAATATTAATATGGACTCCTTCAATCCGGTAGGTGCTATGAACGGTTTCCGTGTTACTGGAACAGGTCAGACAGAATTGGAAGACTATGCCATCCTTTCGGCAGCTAAATTCAACCGCAAGATGGTACCAGAAGGAAGTGCTACGGGAGGTGGTTTCTATCGTTCTGACCATTTCAACTTTGTAAAAGTGGGTGTACCTGGACTATATATGGGCAGTGGAGGGGATTACTTAGAATCGGACACAACCGTAATCAAGAACCGTCAGAAGGCATTAGCAGGCCGTTATCATGCCGTGACTGATGAACTAGATGACAACTGGAACTTCGATGGAATCATTGCCGACATCCGATTATTTTTTGATATTGGCTACACTTTAAGTATGGATACAATTTTCCCTAACTTTAAAGCAAAATCAGAGTTTAAAGAATTAGGCGACAAACGCCTTTCAAAATAGTATATTTGTGAATATTATATAATTGAAACTATGCTTACAGGAATGAAACATCTACACTCAACCCTAGCTATTGTATTGTTAATAGCGTTGGTCATTGCAATCATCATTACATTGGTAAATTACTCTGGAAACAAGCCTTACAACCGTAAGATCGCTTTAATCGGATTAATCAGTGGACACCTTCAATTGGTAATTGGTTTGGTATTATACTTTACATCCCCACTGGGATTAAGCAGCTTTTCAGGAGAAAACATGAAAAATAGCGGAGCTAGATTGTACTTTTTGGAACATCCAATTATGATGATCTTAGGTCTAGTATTGATTACAATGGGATACTCTAAAGCTAAGAAATTAGCAGATCAAAAAGCCGCTAACAAAACAGTGCTTATTTACTATATCTTAGGATTGGTATTGATCCTTTCAAGAATCCCTTGGTCTACTTGGTCGATTTTTAACTAGTATTTAGTATAAAGTATTTAGTATTTAGACACTAAAAGAATTAATAAAGGGGCAATGAAAATTGCCCCTTTAACTTTTCCTACTGATACCCATAGGTCTAAATACTAAATACTTACTACTAAATACTCACTAATAATACTACAAAAAGAGAGGGCTAAACAGATGTTTAGCCCTCTCTTTTTGTATTGTATATCTTGCAATTACTTTTTGCTGAATCCTAAGATTGCAAAAACAACTTTGAATGCTAAGAAAGAAGCAACGAGAAGTGCAATGTTAGCAATCCATGAGAATACAGATCCTAATTGATCTAATGCAGGGATTACATCCGGTACAAAACGAATAAACACGCCTACTAAGCCGATAACGATGGCAATAGTTAATGATACATAATATTCGGTACGGTTTGCATTATTGTCCGTATGTTTTGCTGGTCTTTCTACAGTTGTATTTTCCATAATTGATAATCTCCTATTAAAGCTGCACAAATGTACAAAAGTCTGTGTGCAAATAAAATAATAATTACAATAAATTAACGCGATAAGGCTTGTTCCAGATCAGCGATCAGGTCTTCAGCATCTTCCACCCCTACCGAAAGGCGTAAAAGATTATCGACTACACCTACTTTTTCTCTAGTTTCTTTTGGAATCGAGCCATGGGTCATTGTTGCCGGGTGGTTGATCAATGATTCCACACCACCTAATGATTCAGCTAAAGTGAATACCTTGAATCCAGAAGCGACGCGGAATGTTTCCGCCAAATCAGCTCCTTTGATTACGATAGAAACCATTCCACCAAAATCTCTCATTTGTTTCTTGGCAACATCATGTCCTGGATGGTCTTCAAATCCTGGCCAATAGATTTTCTCTACTTTAGGATGGTTCTTTAGGTATTCTGCTACCTTTCTTCCGTTCTCACAATGAGCCTTCATACGAAGGTGCAAAGTTTTGATACCACGAAGCACTAAGAATGCATCCTGTGGTCCTGGAGTACCTCCGCAAGCATTATAGAAAAACCATAATTTCTTGTACAACTCTTCATCATTCATCACCAAAGCTCCCATGACCACATCAGAGTGACCACCAAGATATTTAGTTACTGAGTGCATCACGATGTCAGCACCAAGGTCCAATGGGTTTTGAAGATAAGGAGAGGCAAAAGTATTGTCGACTGCGTAAAGGATTTTCTTTGCTTTTGCGATCTTCCCTATAGCTTCGATGTCTGCTAATTTCAAGGTTGGGTTGGTTGGAGTTTCCACCCAGATCAATTTTGTCTTGTCTGAAATAGCATCTTCCACTGCTTTTACATCGGAAGTATTGACAAACTTAAAGGTAATTCCAAGGGGCTCATAAACTTTTGTGAAAATACGGTAAGAACCACCGTATAGATCATCACCGGTTACCACCTCATCTCCAGGTTGCAATAAGCGCAATACACAATCTGTTGCGGCCATTCCTGAAGAGAATGCTAAACCAAACTTTCCATTTTCCAACGCTGCGATACAATCTTCGAGTGCCTTACGGGTAGGATTGGTACCACGTGAGTATTCATAACCTTTATGGTCACCTGGTGCTTTCTGTTGGTAAGTAGAGGTTTGGTATATCGGCGTCATTACTGCGCCAGTTGTAGGATCTGCCTCCTGTCCGGCATGAATTGCCTTGGTTGCAAATTTGTAATTCATATTATTTTGTATTAGTCGGTCTAAGTTATTAAAAATCTAATGGAGAAGGGTATTTAAACTCGTAATTCAACAAATTGATGATCTTATCTGAATTTACCACTTTTTGGAAACTGTCCTTCGGTTCAAAAGCATTTGGATAACTGTACATATATTTCTGGGCGCTTTTCAGGATCACCTCCTTTTTCAAGGGATGCTCCGGAGCCACCAGATTATAATAAACGGTTGGCAGATTGATTTCGAGACTCTGCTCGATGATCCCAACAACATCATCCAAATGGATAAAATTTGAAGGTTGATCCCCAATATGCACCACCTTATCCTGAAAGTATTTAGCCAGTATTCTTTCTTTCCCAAATAAGCCTCCTAGCCTAAAAGTTGATGAATAAGGGAGGCTCATCATTTTCTTTTCAGCCATGCGAAGCTTTGGGGACATCAATTCTTCTTCCACAAAACTCTCATCAAAGTTGCCATCCTGATCAGGATAAACACCAACGGAACTCAAAAAGATATGCTTTTTGTAATTTAAGGAACATAGAATATTGAAAACATGCGAAAAGCGATGCTCTATTTCTGCCTCCGTATTTTTCTGTGTGGCTGGAATCGAGTTGACAATCGCATCAAAACTGACATCAACTGGAAGATCCAGGTTGAGATCCCTGTCAAAGTCGTGGATAAACGCAAAAATACCATCGCCTTGCAAGCGATGGTATTTTTCCTCTGTACGGGTCGTTACCCACAGATTCCAACCTTTCTTTTTGAGCTGACGAGCAAGTTCTTCACCTACCCATCCACAACCCAATATCAAAAGGTTCTTCATTTCATTATATTAATATGCTTTCGCAAATAAAACTCGTTGTTTCGAAGGTTTACCTGTAAAGATACAAACGCCTTCCTCTTCTTTAGCATCCAAAGGAATACAACGGATCGTTGCTTTGGTCTCTTCCTTCACACGTTTCTCAGTCTCTACCGTTCCATCCCAGTGCGCAGAAATAAAACCACCTTTTTCTTCCAATACTTGTTTGAATTCCTCGTAGGAATTTACTTCAGTGATATGTTCATCACGGAAGGTCAATGCCTTATTATAGATATTATCTTGGATTTCTCCCAACAAGGCAGCAATACGGTCCGGCAAACCAGCTTGCTGAACGGTTTCTTTCGTTTGTGTATCACGACGGGCAAGCTCCACGGTACCATTCTGCATATCACGAGAACCTAGAGCTACGCGCAAAGGCACTCCTTTCAATTCCCATTCTGCAAATTTAAACCCTGGTCTTTGCGTATCGCGATCATCATATTTCACACGGATATCCAATTGCTTCAAGGCAGCAGTTAATTGATCGACATAGGCATCTAGGTTCGCCTTTTCTTCATCTGTCTTATAGATAGGAACGATGACTACCTGTGTAGGCGCCAATTTCGGAGGCAATACCAACCCTTGATCATCAGAATGCGCCATAATCAAAGCACCCATCAAACGAGTGGAAACTCCCCAAGATGTAGCCCAAACATAATCTAATTTTCCTTCTTTGGAAGTAAACTTCACATCAAAAGCTTTTGCAAAATTTTGACCCAAAAAGTGTGATGTCCCTGCTTGCAAAGCTTTACCATCCTGCATCAAGGCTTCAATACATAACGTATCGATTGCTCCGGCAAAACGCTCGTTTTCAGTTTTCCTTCCACGAACCACTGGAACCGCTAAGGTTCCTTCCGCAAATTCAGCATAAACCTCCAACATTTGCTCTGCCTCAGCAATAGCTTCTTCGCTGGTCGCGTGTGCAGTATGGCCTTCTTGCCATAGGAATTCTGCTGTACGAAGGAATAAACGCGTACGCATTTCCCAACGAACCACGTTTGCCCATTGGTTCACCAGGATTGGAAGGTCACGATAAGATTCGATCCATCCACGGTAAGTATTCCAAATAATGGTTTCTGAAGTAGGACGAACGATCAATTCCTCCTCTAATTTAGCATCTTCATCAACGATAATGTTGCCATTACCATCATTCTTCAACCTATAGTGAGTAACAACTGCACATTCAGTGGCAAAGCCTTCAACATGGGATGCTTCCTTAGAAAAGAAAGATTTGGGGATAAACAAGGGGAAATAGGCATTGGAGTGGCCCGTTTCTTTAAATCTTTTGTCAAGAACGGCTTGCATTCTCTCCCAGATTGCATACCCGTATGGTTTGATCACCATACAACCTCTTACTGCAGAGTATTCTGCTAGATCGGCTTTTATTACCAGATCGTTGTACCATTGCGAATAATCTTCGCTACGGCTTGTTATCCCTTTACTCATTCGAAAATTTAAATAGTATTTTAACCAAAAACATGGGTTTGCGTGTACTTTAACACATAAATAACCAAAGCAAAAAAATAATTTGTAATTTTGATTGGTAGATTAAACCCTGACGATAAAATCGGGTCTAAGATAATAATTAATGACTGTAATATCGAATTTTAACTGTTTTAGAATCATGAAAAACAACAAGATATTTTTGGGAGGGTTAGCCTTAGCTTTCGCAGCTCTGATTAGCTCCTGTTCGACAACAAGCCGGACAGTATACCGTGACGATGTCTATAATAACAGGGACAATGGTACGGTTTATCAAAGCCCAGATTACTACTATACTGATGGCACGGACGAAGAATCCATTGCTCAATCAGATTATTATGCAGATGAATACTCCGATGAGGATTATGTAGAAGGCGGTGTTGAGGATTTAGAATATGCAAACCGCATCAACCGATTCTATTACAATTCTCCAGGAATGATGTACTACGACCCTTGGTTTGACCCATGGTATGGCTATTCTGGTTTCGGCCTTGGCTGGAACTCTGGATTTGGCTGGTCCTTAGGCTTTGGTTGGGGATCTCCATATCTTGGCATGGGCTGGGGTTGGGGAAGTCCTTACTACGGCTACGGATGGGGAAGACCTTATTATGGCTACGGATGGGGTAACTATTGGGGCCCTAACTCTTACTATAATTACTGGGGACACCCTTACTACGGTGGTGGTTACGGAAATGCATACTATGGTGGAAACTACTACGGAAACAGACGCGTAGCATCTGGTAGAAGTTATTCAAATGGATATGCCCCTCGATCAAACAGTGGCCGCGTAACTAGAGATGCAAGCGGAAGATTTGTGAATAGCAGATCAGGTGTATCTTCAGGACGTAGTGGCACAAGATCAAGCGGTACTGTAGGTAGAACTCCTTCTTCTAGATCAGGCTCAAGCAGATCAGAAGGTACAATCAATAGAACTCCATCTTCAAGATCAGGTTCTAGCAGATCTCAAGGTACGATCAATAGAACTCCATCTTCAAGATCAGGTTCTAGCAGATCCCAAGGTACGATCAATAGAACTCCATCTTCAAGATCAGGTTCTAGTAGGTCTCAAGGTACGATCAACAGAACACCTTCTAGATCTTCAGCTCCAAGCACCAGATCATCAACTCCTCGTTCAAGCGGAAGCTTTGACCGCGGTAGCTCAGGTAGCTCTGGCGGATTCAGCAGAGGAAGCTCTGGTGGTAGCAGCAGAAGCTCTGGTGGCGGCGGTGGCTCTTCTTCTTCAGGAAGAAGCGGAAGCAGACGCTAATTACTACAGATATATGGTATAGCCAATATAAATTTATATTGGCTATACTTTTTTTCGGATAAATGTTTTTAATATAACCTCTATCAATCTTTGGCCGCCGTTCCTGAGTGACCTAAGAAAAAAACAAAAGATCAAAATTACACAATGAAAAAAATCTTACTCTCCCTTACCTGTCTTGCCCTCGCATACAACTATTCAAACGTACAAGCCCAATCATTAGTAGACAATTCCTTGTTGATCTCTAGAGACATTACAAATGGAACTGCTCGTTTTAAGGCTATGGGAGGGGTTAATACGGCCTTAGGTGGCGATATCAGTTCTGTATCTGGAAACCCTGCCGGTCTTGGTTTCTTCGGACAGTCCGATGTCTCCCTTTCCGTAAACTATTTGAACAACAATAATAAATCAAACTTTTTCGGCCAATCTACAACTCAAGGTCAAGGTAAGTTCGGACTGGAAAATTTAGGTATTGTCATCCACTACCCTACGCATAATGATCCTGATTATGGCTGGCAAAATTTTAATGTCGGTTTAAGCATAGACAAACAGAATAATTTCAGCGATCACCTGAAATATGCAGGGACTAACAACCAAAACTCTTTGGTTCATTCCTACACGGATATTATGGAGGATGATGATGTATTCGCAAAGGATTTCTGGAATTCATACCTAGTGGAACAAGGTCCTGGCGCTAATGGCAGGTACTTTCCTACCGTTTTGGAAGCTGACCCTAAAAACCAACAGATGGATTTAGTGACAACAGGTTATAAATATAACACCAATGTTTCCTTCGGTGCCAACTATGGCAATAAATTATATATCGGTGCAAGGTTCGGATTCATATCTTATAAATATGATTCTAAAGCTACTTTATTAGAAAAAGGATGGACCAAGACTGCTGCAGAGATCAAGGCTGATAATCCAGATACAGATTTTGCGAACCCGAATGATCCTGCCAATAAATATACCGACATCAGCTATGACTTAACGGACTTCAATGACCTGACTCTAAAAGGTTCGGGTGTTAATTTCGGATTAGGAGCTATTTTCAAACCTACTTGGGATTGGAATATCGGTATCAACATTTCCACCCCAACCTGGACGGAAATCCAAGAAGATAGCAATATTGAAACTATAGTGGATTACTATAAGGACGAAAACACAACCACTTCCTTACACCCAGGCTACGGTTCCAAGAACTATGGTCAATCCTATGACTATGCCGTAGTTTCTCCTTGGAAGACTGCTTTTGGTCTTACCAAGTTCTTTGGAAGGGGCCTGCTTTCTGCCGAAGTGGAATACCTAAACTATTCGTCCATTAAATACCGCGAAATTGTAACCGACCCTGACTATACATTTGAAAGTGAAGTAAACAAAAATATCAATGATACCTTCAAAGGTACCTTTAATTTCAAGGTAGGTGGTGAAATCTTGATCACAGATCAATTAGCTGCCCGCGCTGGTTTCAACCTGATTGGATCCCCTTACAAAGGTGACACCCAAAGCGACTATATTGCAAGCTTAGGTTTAGGCTATGTCCTTACCAAATCCTTATATGTGGATTTAGCGGCAATGCAATTTAAGCAATTCAACTACAACCACAGCCCTTATACATTCTCCTCTTGGAACAGTCCAATTCCAACAGCAGAAGTGAAAAATACACGAACAAACGTAGTCCTGACTTTAGGCGCTAAGTTTTAAAAAATCAAAGCCCGGAATATAATTCCGGGCTTTGATTTTTTAAAAGTATTTAGTAGAAAGTATTTAGTATTTAGACCAAGTCCGACAGCTCAACTGAATCCCTCAATGAACCTAATATCTCACTTCTCAAATCTCTAATCTCACTTCTTTTTTACGCTTTACGCTCTGACAACTTCCTTACAAAGAGGTTATAGTTTTCATGTTTCTCGACATAGATCTCTTCGCCTACATCGATAAAACTATCTAGGGAAACCGCATCGTACCATACATTGTCGATTTCTATTTTTCCACTTGGGCGCAGGACCGTTTTGGTCACCCCAACCTTATTGATCAGATTAGGTTTAGCAACTGAAGAGGTATAACCTTCATCCGCTTTTTGTTCATCTTGCAAGACCAGTCGTTTGAAGGTTGGAGATTGCAATACATTTTTGCCAAAAATAACCATCAAGACAATGGTCAAGATCATGGCGCCTATTACTATTATAAAGGAATTCATCAATAATCCTGGTTGGGTAAGTTTAAAATCAAAATAATCATTAGCTACCATTGAGAAAGCCAATCCGCATAAAACTAATATAATTCCCGCAATACCAGCGACCCCAAAGCCTGGAATTACAAATATTTCAAGCACGAGGAGTATGACACCTAAGACAAAGATGGCAATCTCCCAGTTATCCGCTAGGCCCTGAAGGTACAACGGAGCAAAGAACAAAGCAGCACAGACCAAGGCAACCACTAAGGCAAATCCAATTCCTGGAGCCTGTAACTCAAAATAGATCCCTCCAATAATTCCCATGATCAGCAAACCACTAACCAAGGGATTGATCAAAAGGGCAATCAAAGAGTCGACCCAAGTAAGCTTATGTTCAGTGACCTCTGGCTTCTCAATATTGAGATCCGAAAAGATATCCACCTGGCTTTTCACTTCTTTCTTGGCCAGCCCAATCTTGACAGCTTCAGAGGCCGTCAGGGTCAATAATGTACCATCTTCTTTAAGCTCAGGAACCGAAATAGCGGGATCTACAAATGCCTCGGCAACCTTCGGATCCCTCCCTTTTGCTTCAGCGGTCGCCCGCATCAGGCCACGCATATAAGATTGGTATTTCTCCGGAAGGACTTCGCCCTGTTGATTCACCACCGATGCGGCGCCTAGGCTTGCACCCGAGTGCATGTAAATATAATCCGCTGCTAATGAGATCAATGCTCCTGCAGAAGCAGCATTATTGTTAACATATACAATAGTTTTGAACTGATTTTCGTTTAATAGGCTAGAACGAATAGAATCGGCAAAATTCAAAGCACCACCAAACGTATTAAGATCGATCAATAAATACGCTGATTTGTTCAATTTGGCTTGCTTTATCGCATTTTTCACGGTACGCCATGCATTGGGACCAATATCTTCCTTGATTGGCACAGAATAAACCGTCTGTGCATTAGATTGAAAGAAACTCACAAAGCAAATGACGAGAATACCTAAAATGTATTTTGTAAATTTGTTCATAATAGTGTTTTTTACCGAATTTGCTTGTCATCGGATGACTAAATATACGATAAATAAAATTTTCGAGAAAGCATTCCCTACGAATATCTGGAAAATAGAGATTGACTCCGTAAAGCCCTATGTAGCTATAGAAACTAGGGATGTGGAGACTACTCTGGCTTCTTTCTTTGTGTTCGATTTCGAAGGAAATTGCCTCATGTCACCATGCCAAGCAGATGGAAAGGAATGGACACTGGATTCCATCCAAAATGGCTATTTGATCCTTAAGCGGATCGGTGAACAGACACCGGTGCAAGAAGGGATACAGATCATCCAGATCCATAACAATGAAATTATCTTCAGCAGCTATGAGTTTGTCTTACTCGATGTTTTCAAAGATTACATCCATGCCAGGCACCGTAGCATCTCCTCTGGAGAAAGCATTGCCATCAATATCAAGAATGGAGAATACAGCTCCGCAAACGACATTCAGTTTGATATGGCATGCAACAAAGTACAGTACCCAGTCACGTATCAACAGACCCCACGATTTCTAAAAAATGAGCATAACATCGGTCCCCTTTGGTTGAGCAAGTGCGGACACCATTTCCTTTGGTGTTACCACAAGCAGAAAAATGACCATTTCGACCTTTGTTTGGCAACAAGTAATTTAAACCAGATACTAGATCAACAAGTCATACTTCATGACATGGAGAAAATGATTCCCCAACCCTATTTCCAATTAGGAAGTCAAGTCTTCTTTATGTCCTTTAACAAGAGAGAAATTGTTTCATATTTAGTATAATTGCATTCAATGATGAAAGAACGATTATTTAAAAAGTCTTACAAAAAGACTATTATTATATTTTCTGCTGCTTTTTTATTCGCTGGAATCTCTCTGGCACAGGCTCAATCCAGCAATCCTAGTCAAAAGAAAACAGTAGTAAACGGAAAAACTTTTATAGAACATAGTGTCACTGCAAAGGATACCTATTATCAACTGAGCAGGATTTACGGCATTCCCGTGAAGGATATCATGAATGCCAACAATAAAAAGAATTTACGCGTAGGTGATGCCGTCTATATCCCTTTTAAGGAGGAAGAAAAAAAACAGGACAATAAACCGGCGGTTGTTCAGAACGAACCCATCAATAGGGATTCAAAGCCTTTGGGAGATCCCAATGGAGAAACCATTCAGGCTAAGATCTTAACCGAATATAAGGTTGGATCCAATGAAACCCTATATTCAATCGCCAAGCGTTTTTCAACCACAGTAGACAACATTAAAAAGCTGAACAGCCTGGATTCAGACACCGTTCGCGAAGGTCAGACCTTAAAGATTCCAGATGGCAATGTGGTCGTAATCCAGAAAGAAACCGCACCAGCGGCCATCAACCTCCCTATCCCTGAAAACATTTCCAAGGAAGAGATCGAATTCGAAACTAATCGCTACGGAATCCGCGAGAAAAAAGAAAAAGGTATAGGCATCTGGATGGAAAACCTGGAGTCCGGTGGCCGCAGTAACCTGGCTTTGCACCGTACAGCGCCAGTAGGTACAATTCTAAAAATTACAAACCCATTGACAAAAAGTGTTACCTTTGCGAAAGTTGTAGGAAAATTCTCCGATACTGCAGAAAGCAGAGATGCTATTGTTATTCTTTCCAAATCCGCAGCATCTTATATTGGAGCACTTGATAAACGATTCCTTATTGAAATTGCCTACGGCGCACCAGTAAATTAGTGCAAGTTAAAAAATGGACAAACCCTATGTAATTGGAATCGCTGGAAGCAGCGGTTCAGGAAAAACTTTCTTTTTAAAAAGCTTTTTAAATCATTTTTCGCAAGAAGAAGTCACCTTGATCTCTCAAGATGATTACTATATCCCTGCAAATACCAAAACAAAAGAAGAAAATAGGCTCTATAATTTTGACTTGCCGACTTCTATCAACCGCGAGTCGTTCTACCAGCACATCAAGGAACTCTTTGAAGGAAATACGGTATTCCAAAAAGAATACACCTTCAACAATCCTGATCTAGAGCCCAAGATGTTGGAAATCAAACCTGCCCCTATCCTGGTGGTTGAAGGCCTGTTTATTTTCCATTATGAGGAAATTAATGAACTGCTGGACTATAGGATCTTTTTGGATGCCGATGAACCCATCGCTCTCGAAAGAAGATTGAGACGTGACCTTGTAGAACGTGGCTACGACCATGACGATGTTATGTATAAATGGATCAACCATGTGGTCCCTTCATACAACCAATATCTTCTCCCTCACCGTGAAGAATGTGACCTAATTATCCATAACAATGTGGATGACCCACTTGTCATTCAAACCTTCACCAACGATATTGCAATCGAACTCAGAAAAAGAATAGGATAATTATTTTTAATTAATCTAAATTAGCTATCTTTGCGTCATGTACGAGACCATGATCAAGCTGCATATTTTAGAAAACAACCCTTTTGAAGACCAGAAGGGTCACTCTCCTTTTAACTCCAATGGAGAACAGGTTTTTAAAAAATGTTGTAAGAAATATAAAAAGGGCAAGAGATGCAAAAAATGCCCAGGTAGATCTGAATAAAAAAAGCTATTCTTCCTCCCTATTCTTCCACATAGTCAAGATCTTTATCAAAGCTCTCCTTTAATCGCGTAAGGGCAAAAATTGCGATCAATGACAGCAAGACGATCATGATCATGGCCGCAGCGATAATACCCACCCAATTTACCAATACCCCATACATCAATGTCGAAGGAATCAATGCACCTCGCACAAAGTTAGGCGCTGTAGTAGTAACCGTCGAACGTATATTGGTTCCAAACTGCTCTGCTGCAATAGTGATAAAGGTTGCCCAATAACCCACACCCAGCCCCATCAAGAATGCCAACCACATAAACTCCTGTTCTGAAATCCCTTGCCGGGTCAAATAGATACAAGAAAATAGGAGGATCAATAGTTGATAGATAAAAACAACCTTACGCCTTGATTTAAAGATCTGGGCTAACCAGCCTGCAAGAAAATCACCTAAAGAAATCCCCAGATAAGTAAACATCACTCCTTTCCCCGCACTCAGGGTCGTCTGCGCATTCAAAGCCTGCCCAATTTCAGGTGCCTGTGTGACCAGGACTCCCACCACAAACCAAATCGGCAATCCGATGCACAAACAATACAGGTACCTTCTAAATCGATCCCCATTGTTAAACAGCATCGATATCTTGCCCTTCTGTACCGACTTATTCTCCAAGGAGGAAAACATGCCCGATTCCAAAACCCCCACACGCATAAATAACAATAGGATCCCCATGCCGCCACCAACAAAATAAGCGGTCCTCCAACTGAACCATTCGGAGATAAAGTAGGCCAAAATCGCCCCTAAGACCCCTACTCCAGCCACGATCATGGTACCATAGCCGCGCTTCTTTCGGTGCATGCTTTCAGAAACCAAGGTGATTCCGGCCCCTAATTCACCCGCTAATCCAATACCAGCAACAAACCTGATTATTCCATAGGTCGTGACATCATGGACAAAACCGTTGGCAATATTGGCAATGGAATATAGCAGGATGGAACCGAACAGGACCTTCAGTCTTCCATATTTATCACCCAACACGCCCCATATCACACCCCCGATCAGTAAACCTCCCATCTGCATATTGAGAACAAATTCACCCTTGCTGCGCATCTGATCTGCTGGCACCCCGATATCACTGAAAGATTGTATACGGACGATAGAGAAAATAATGAGGTCGTAGATATCAACAAAGTAGCCCAATGCGGCCACAAAAATCAATATCCATACGTTCTTGTTAGGTTTTTGAGCGTCCATAATCCAGGAATATTTATTGAATATAAGGCAGACTTTCTTTTATTACAATAGAACGATGTTTTTTGTTAGAAATTAACTGTATTTTTATCGCCATGAAAGTATCTCCAAATACTTTAAAGTGGGGACTTAGATTGTACCCACCTTTCTTTTTCCAACGCATCTGGGTGCGCAGGATTCTGGACAATTTCTTAGGGGCAGATGTCAAGATCAACAGAAGCATTCTCAACATCAATTCCAATAGAACCATATTTGGAGGGACTATCTTTTCCGCTATCGACCCTTTCTACCCGATCCTTTTGGACCAATATTTCAAACATCAGGGAATAATGCGAACTGTGGCTTGGTTAAAAACAGCCCATATCGACTATATCAAGCCCGGAAGGTTTGACTTGGAGGTAAACATCCGCCTTAATCAGCAAATCTTGGATGAAACCCTGCAAACCATTAAAAAGGAAGGAAAAGTGGTCAGAACCTTTCAGACCCAAGTCTTTGACAAACACGGAACCTTATGTGCCGTCGCTCATAATGAAATCTATATCCGTGACCTGGACTTTAACTTCGAATCTTTAAATCCTGCTCCTACTCAAATTGAGAAATCGAGTATAGAACTATAATTTAATTAATCATGAAAAAATTAATCTTATTAAGTGCAGCATTTTCCATTGCATTTGCTTCTTGTCAAAACAAACAGGTTGAAAACAAGGATCAAAAACTTTCTGAACAGGCAATTGCTATCCATGATGAAATCATGCCTCAAATATCACAGTTTGATAAAACGACCATTAAGATCGACTCTATCATCAGCAACCTGGCAACGATCAAGGCAACTAAGGCCGACTTGGATACCGCAAAAACTCGTGTTGACCTGACAAACCTGAAAGATAGCATCGAGAATGCAACAGACCATATGATGACCTGGATGAAGGATTATGATGCAATGAACGAAGATGAAGCCTATCAACAAAAAGAGGTTGACAAAATCAGCGCAATGAAAAATCAATTCGATCGCGTTTCAGAACAAATCAAAACTTCATTAGCAGCATTCAATTAATAAAAACAAAATGAAAAAGTACTTAGGCGGAGCGTTTGCCGCATGTATGGCCAGTATTGTATTATTCTCCTGTGGACCCACGGAAAGAAAACTGCCTATCTATGGTGAACGTAGTCCAGTTGAAAAAGAAGTCGATGGCAAAAAGGTCGTTGACACCATTTATCATACCATCCCTAATTTCTCTTTCCTAAACCAGGATAGCACAAACTTGACCCAAGATTTTTTCAAGGACAAGATCTATGTGGCCAATTTCTTCTTTACCCACTGTCCAAGTATTTGCCCTACCATGCAACGTAACTTGCTGAAGGCATACGAAAAATACAAAGGCAATGACAAGATCGCTTTCCTTTCCCACAGCATCGACTTCAAATATGACCAACCATCTGTTCTGAAGGATTATGCTACTAAACTGGGAGTCGATAATGATCAATGGCAATTTGTGACCGGAAGCAAAGCTGATATTTACGGCATATCCGAAAAATACATGGTCTTCACCAAAGAAGATCCCAATGCTCCAGGAGGCTATGACCATCAAGGGTATCTAGTGATCATTGATCCTGAGAAAAGAATCCGTGGCGCTTATGATGGCACCAACGATGAACAAGTAAAACAACTATTGGAAGATCTTGATGTCATATTAGCAGAATACAAATAATGATAGCTCGATACTTCATAGGTTCTGTTGCACTCGTTTCCATGCTTTATTTTCTGTTTTCCTGCAATACAGATCTAAGTGTGGAAACGATGCAATATGCTACCAACGGACAGAAAATTTATGTCAAGCATTGCCAAAATTGCCATGGCGCCAATGGAGAAGGACTGGGCAAACTATACCCTCCCCTTACCGACGCCCAGTTCCTGAACGAGAACAGAAGCAAATTGGCCTGCATCGTCAAAAACGGCATGTCCGGTGAAATCAAAGTCAACAATACCTTATACAATCAACAGATGCCAGGAGTACCCGAACTCTCTGCTGTCGATATCGCCTATGTCCTCACCTATGTCACCACCTATTTCGGCGATAGCAAAACCCATTTCAAAAAAGAAGAAATCGAAGAGTTTTTGCGCAATTGTGAATGAGAGACAATAGACAATAGACATAAGACACTAGACCTTTCTGAAGGAAAGCAAATAAGTCATTAAGAAAAAAAACAAGCTAATTGTTGGAAAGTCGGCATTACTGTCGGGGGCACATTCCAGCGCCATATTGTAAAGATGGTGTTGGTCTATCCTCTTATCCAATTAATCCTGGTTCAAACCCAGATCTTGGTCTATCCTCTCATCCTTTCCATCCTGGTTCAAACCCAGATCTTGGTCTATCCTCTTATCCCTTCCATCCTGGTTCAAAACCAACCCTACCCATTCATCCTCAACACTTTACACAAACCCCTGAAAAAAGAAAAAGGTTTTCAAACGGGGAGAATGAAAACCTTTAATAACCAATTATAAACCTAAATTATGATACTACAAAGGTAAGTGTAAAAAATACACACGTCAAGGGGAAATTGAATATTTAACAATTTCTTAACATAGCATCCGATTTAATCGCATTTATAACGAATACGTGACACAATTGCCTCAAAAAAAAGCCTACATTTGCAACCGAATGAACATTCAATTGACAGAAAAGAAAGAGCAGATCTTCTTTAGCACACTAAAACTAATTAATACTCATGGGTTTCACGGATCTCCAATGAGCAAGATTGCTAAAGATGCAGACGTAGCAGTAGGCTCGATCTATCATTATTTCCCTTCCAAAGAGGATTTAATCTTAGAATTATACTGGTATTGTAAAGAAAAATTGAACAATCAGGTTTTTTCAGCCATAGATCCTACCTTGGCGTACGAAAAAAAATTCAAGCAAATCTGGAGAAACCTCGTGTTGTACTATCTGGACAACCTAGACCATTTCGGGTTTTTGGAACAATTCTATGGATCCCCTTTCTATGAAGGTATCCGTAAAAACATCTTCCAACAAAAGTCCGAAAGAAACGTTTTGCTTCATTTTTTAGATGAAGGGGTCCGCTTAAAACATTTGAAAGATTTAAATGTTCGACTATTAATATCTGCCTACTTGGGCGTAGCTATCTCCCTGGTTAGGGGCTGCTTATACGAAAAATCAAAACCTACTGATCAAGAAATTGAAACCATGGTAGACATCATTTGGAACGGGGTTAAAAAATAATATATATGAATTTTAGAATTAAGGACTTATTAGTTTATCTTTCCTTTACTGCGATCTCTGTAGGATCAGTATTTGCCCAAACGACAAATAACCTGAACAGTAATGCCACCTTGGACGAATTGATCCAATATGCATTGGAAAACAAAATCGAAATCAGACAGGCACAGATCGACCAGGAAATCGGCGAACGCGAAATCGCTTCAGCCCTTTCGGGTTGGTTCCCGCAAATCAATGCCAACGGTAGCCTCACCCACTTTACGCAATTGCCAACCGCCAATATCAACGGCCAGAACATTGCAATGGGACAGAGCAATACCTCCGCATTGACCTTTCAAGCAGATCAAGCAATAATTAACCCAGGCTTGTTCCAAGCTTCTAAGGCTGCCAAATTCATCAGACAACAAAATGACC
This sequence comes from Sphingobacterium sp. NPDC055431, assembly GCF_053644255.1. NCBI lineage: Bacteria > Pseudomonadati > Bacteroidota > Sphingobacteriia > Sphingobacteriales > Sphingobacteriaceae > Sphingobacterium > Sphingobacterium sp. NPDC055431. The sequence continues at coordinate 19,233 of NZ_JBSHLH010000023.1, read as the reverse complement.
TTAGCGTTGAAGACACTAAAATCAATACCGTAGTCGATGTCAGCAAAGCTTATTACGATATCTTAACAAGCGAAGAACAGATCAACATCATCCAGGAAAACATCGCACGCCTGAACCGCCAGTACACGGAGGCCAATGCACGTTATGAAACTGGATTGGTCGATAAAACAGATTATAAAAGAGCCCAGATTTCTTTGAACAACGCTAAAGCTGAATTAAAATCTGCATTGGAGTTTAGAAAATATAAATATGATTATCTAAAGACCTTGTTGGGCATGAACCCAACAAACGGTTTGACGCTATCATTCGAGAACCAAAACATGGAATCCAATGTCCTGATGGATACCACAGATGTCATGAACTATAACAACCGCGTTGAATTGAGACAATTGCAGACCATGAAGGACATCCAAAAACTGAACACACAGTATCAAAAATGGCAATTCCTTCCTAAGTTAGGAGCCTTTGCAAACTACGGTCTTAACTATAGAAACAATTCATTCGCAGACCTGTATGGCGACAACTTTCCACAGTCCAGCTTTGGCCTGAGCCTATCCTTCCCTATTTTCCAAGGAGGAAAACGCGTGCAAGAAATCCGAAAATCAGAGTTGTTGGAATCTAGAATTGATATGGACATTGAAAACCTAGAAAACCAGATCGGTGCTCAATATTCCGCTGCCATGGCTAACTACCGTGCCAATATCAATGAATGGAGAAATGCAAAAGAAAACGTAGAGCTTTCAGAAGAAGTATACGCTACGATCAAATTACAATATGATGCAGGGGTAAAGACCTATCTAGAGCTGATGACTGCGGAAACAGACTTGAAAACAAGCCAATTGAATTACTTGAACTCGCTGTATGCCGTACTGTCAAGCAAACTAGATATTCAAAAAGCATTGGGAACAATCAATTTTGCTAATTAATACAACAACATCCACAATACAATTCACATAAGAAACTACGAAAACATGAATACAACTCGTTTATTTTCAACAATACTTTTAGGCTCTGGACTGTTCTTTACAGCTTGTGGCAACAAAGAGGGATCAAAACAACAAGGTCCTGGGCAGATGCAAGCGCAGGCCATGCCTGTTACCATGGCTGTTGTACAACATGAAATCGTTTCAGGACAGCATAGCTATCCAGCGAACGTTGTTCCATTACAAGAAACTGAAATTAGAGCAGAAGTCTCTGGCTATATCACCAATATCAGCGTTGCTGATGGTGCCCATGTCAGCAAAGGACAGAAACTATATGATATCGACCGCGTTCGTTATGCAGCTGCAGTCGACCAAGCCAAAGCAAATCTGGAAATCGCTAGAGCTAACCTAGCTCGTGTGGAAAAAGACTTGCAACGCTATCAGACCCTAGCAGATAAAGATGCGATCGCTAAACAAACATTGGATTATGCATTCACTGATGTCAATAATCAAAAAGCACAGGTTCAAGCTGCCGAAGCTGCTTTAACTACTGCTAGAGTTAACTTGCAACGTTCTAGCATCGTCGCACCTTTCTCAGGTACCATTGGTATCTCCCAAGTGCGTAATGGCGCTTTAGTATCAGCCGGAACAACCTTATTGAACACCATCAGTTCAACAAACCCAATTGCTGTAGAATTCCAGATCAATGAAAAAGAGATCATGGAGTTCAGCAACCTTCAATCAGGTAAATCAAGTACACAGATCAACTTGACTTTGCCAGATGCAAGTACTTATGGTTCTCATGGTAGAATCTCAACAATTGACCGTGCAGTGGATCCTCAAACAGGTACTTTAAAGGTTAGAGCTACTTTCGACAATCCCAACAATACTTTACGTGCAGGTATGAACTTGAACTTGAATGTGGTAAGTACTTCAAAAGAAGAAGCTGTGGTAATTCCTTACCGTGCCATCTTTGAGCAGTTAGGTTCATTCTCTGTTTATACGGTAACCGACAGTAGTACTGTGGACTTGAAACAAGTAACATTAGGACAAAAATTAGGCGACCGTGTCGTGATTACAAAAGGTATCAACCCAGGAGAGAAAATCGTCGTTGATGGGGTAACCTCATTGAAACCAGGCGCAAAGGTTGTGGACAAAGCCACAATGGCTCCTCAACAACCTCAAGCTCAACCGAAAAAATAAGTGCTGTTCCACAAAATATAATTAACGAATGATCTCAGAAGTATTTATAAAAAGGCCGGTAACGGCGATGGTGGTATCCATTTTGATTTCGATCATTGGGGTTATCGCGATCACAACCTTACCTATCAGTCAATATCCCAATATTGCGCCCCCTACTGTATCGGTTTCAGCAACCTATACAGGTGCGGATGCACAAACAGTAGAAAAAACAGTAACGACACCTATCGAGAGTCAGATCAACGGTACTCCCGGAATGATCTATATGAGTTCCAACTCAACCTCCGATGGTGGTTCCCGTATCACGGTAACTTTTGAAGTAGGTACCGATATCGATATCGCAACCCTGGACGTACAGAACCGTGTGAGTATCGCAGAACCCGTATTGCCAGAGGCTGTACGCCGTTTAGGGGTAACCACGCGTAAGGTTAATACCGATATCTTGATGATGGTTTCCTTGGTATCCCCAGATGGTAGCCGCGATATCAACTTCCTATCCAACTACATCAACCTTTACCTGAAAGACGCCTTATTGCGTGTCCCTGGGGTGGGTGATGTGCAAGCTTTCGGTCAACCATTCGCCATGCGTGTATGGTTAGATGCCAATAAACTTGCTAACATCGGGATGTCTCCAGCAGATGTCAATACAGCTATCCAAGAACAGAACTCCCGTATGCCGGGTGGTTCGGTAGGTGCCCGTCCTCAGGAAAACATGCAGGTATTTGAATACCCAATCGTAATGGACTCCGATTTGGAGGAAGTGGACCAATTTGAAAACATCGTAGTAAAGACAAATGCAGATGGTTCCATCGTGCTTTTGAAAGATATAGCTAGAGTAGAACTAGGACAATTTAACTACGGTATTACCAACAAGGTAAATGGAAATACAGCATCGGGTATGATGATTTCCCAAACCCCTGGTGGTAATGCGGTGGAAACTGCCGATGGTATCTATAAAACCTTGGAGGAATTGAAGAAGTCATTCCCTACAGGTGTTGATTATGTTGTAGGTTATGAAACTGTATCGGTGGTAAACGCTTCCATCAGTTCCGTAATCCATACCCTAATCGAAGCCATGATCTTGGTAACCTTAGTGGTATTCTTCTTCCTACAAAGTTGGAGAGCAACCTTGATCCCATTATTGGCGATTCCAGTATCCATTGTGGGTACATTTATCTTCTTTACCTTATTTGGCTTCTCGATCAACAACTTAACGATGTTGGCATTCGTACTCGCCATCGGTATCGTAGTGGATGATGCCATCGTAGTGGTGGAGGCCGTCCAGCATTATATCGACCATTATAAGATGGATGCGAAAGAAGCGACCATGCGTGCCATGAAGGATATTACAGCGCCCGTTATTGCCATTGCCCTGATCTTGGCAGCGGTATTCGTTCCGGTAGGATTTATCCCAGGGATGGTTGGTAAACTGTACCAACAGTTTGCGATTACCATTGCTGTATCCGTAATGCTTTCGGCATTTATTGCACTTTCCCTGACGCCTGCCTTATGTTCGATCATGTTGAAACCTTCGGCAACAACAAAGGACTCCAAGGGTCTGAACAAATTCTTCTATAAATTCAACGTTTGGTTCGACAAGGTGACCTACCGATATTCCAAAGGTGTTAAAAAAGCGATTAAGTCAGCTCCACTGGTATTGATTATCTTGGTCTGTATCTTCGTAGGAACCGGATGGATGTTTAGCGCTAAGAAAGCCGGATTTATCCCTAATGAGGATGGTGGTATCTTCTTTATGGGAGTCAGCTTACCAGAAGGGGCATCCAGTGCACGAACCGAAGAAGTCTTGACGGAATTGACGAACGATCTTCGTAAGGAATTCCCAGAAATCAACTATGTGACTTCCATCAACGGTATGAACTTATTGAACCGTTCTGCAAAACCAAACGGTGCATCCCTTTTCGTATCCTTAAAACCATGGGATGAAAGACAGAAAACCGTATCTGATATCACAGGTGCCATCATGGGTAAATATCGAGGCTATTCGAAGGCTACTGTAATTGCTGCAACTCCGCCGCCAATCCCTGGTTTGGGTACCGCGGGTGGTTTCACCATGGAGATCCAGGATAGACAGACCGTCGATATCAAAGATTTCGAAGCAATGGTTGGCCGATTCTTGGCTGCTGCAAACCAACGCCCTGAAATTGGAATGGCCTATACCCTTTTCAACAGTAATTCACCGAACTACAAATTACAGGTAGACCGTGAAATGGCTAAACGTATGGGTGTTCCCGTTTCCAATATCTATAGCACTATATCTTCTTACTTAGGTAGTAGCTATGTGAATGACTTCACCAAATACGGCCGTAACTTCCGTGTAGTAACACAGGCAGATACCAGCTACCGTATGCATATCGAAGACATCAATAAATTATATGTGAAAAACGTTCAGGGTCAACCAGTGCCTATCTCAAACTTAGTGAGATATGAACTGACAACAAACCCTTCGATCGTCAATCACTTTAACATTTTCCGTTCGATCCAGATTTCTGGAGAGGCTGGTCCAGGTTACTCATCCGGTGATGCCATCCGCGCATTGGAGGAAGTAGCTGCTCAGACCCTTTCCGATGGATATTCGTATGAATTCTCAGGACTATCCCTGCAAGAGAAACAGTCGGGTAGCAAAACCATCCAGATCTTTGCACTCTGTATCTTGTTCGTGTTCTTGTTATTGGCTTCATTATATGAAAGTTGGTCGGTACCATTCTCCATCCTGTTATCTGTACCTCTAGGTATATTCGGAGCGATCTTGGCATTGACCTTATTACCTAACTTGGACAATAACATCTATGCACAGATTGGTTTGGTTACCATTATCGGTTTGGCGGCCAAGAACGCGATCTTGATCGTGGAATTTGCCAAGGAACGGGTGGATATCGGAATGAACCTGGTTGAAGCAACGCTAGACGCTGTCAAACTTCGTCTGCGTCCGATCATCATGACCTCATTGGCATTTATCTTAGGTATTATCCCATTGATGTTGTCTACAGGTGCAGGTGCTGTATCAAGACAGACTATCGGCTGGACCGTATTCGGGGGTATGACCGCAGCAACTTTCCTTGCCATCTTTATCGTACCGGTGCTTTTCGTCGTGATTACACGAATGGCTTACGGTAAAAAGAAATTAGCAGAATTGGAAGCTAGTTTCGATGAGGAGAAAAAGAAAAGCCTAAGTGCGCACTAATTTAGTTTAACTCCATATTTTTAAAGGCTCGTTCAGCAATGAACGAGCCTTTTTTGTTTGATATCTTCCCAAGATTTTAGGCATATGCCATCCGACACATAGGACGTACTAGACTAGATGAGGGGAAGAAAGTTAAAAAAATAATGAAAGTTTTTGGCAAGAACCTTCGGGATTCCTTTTACTCTCATTCGAGGCATATTCGGAATTTTCAATATATGCCTCGAATAAGGTCCGATTGATGTCCAATAGATCTTAAAAATTTTTAATTTTTGATTTCAACAAAAATGGAATCGGAAAACTTATTGTGAAGTGCGATGCTTTAAATCTATACAATTTCTAAGGAAGAAGCGAGTTTTCCATGTTAAGGAATTTTGAATACGTAGAAGGGGCTGTTTGTATGGTTGTTGGTTTTGAACCAGGATGGAAGGGATAAGAGGATAGACCAAGATCATGGCATGAACCAGGATGGGGTTCCGCTCCGCTCACCCAACGAGGATGGGAGGATAGACCAAGATTATGATCAACATTTCGCTGGAAAGTCCATCATACTGTTGGGGCGTATCGAATACGCCCAGCCCCAAAGACTCTGTTTTCTTCTACCTTCGGTACAGGAAATGTACGCCAATACATTTTTTTCTGTTCAGGTAAAAGTATGTACTGTTCCGAGATGTTTCGTTCCTACCAATGAACTGTGTTCCTAGGTATTTAGACCTATCTTAATTTTCCAGGAGAATATTTTTTATCCGCCATACATCCCTGGAGGGGATGAATTATTTTAGCATGGATGGTAAACAATATAGGGCTAATGCAAAAACGATGTTCGATTAATCGAACATCGTTTTTGCGCGACTTTCAGGCTAACGTGCTATGCCAGCTAAAATAATGGAACCCCAAAAGGGGGTCTATATTTAAAAATAAAAGAGCTAATAGATTTTCATTGCCAACATGCTGTCATCACCTTCCAATAAATTTAGTTCAAATTTTTAACCCTCAACATGACAAAAAAAGGGAAATTGACGATACAAGAAAATACACAATATTATCCATATTGATTGATATTAAAGGAGTGCATTCTCCCCAAGTTTCTTCGAATGGACCTCAGCATGAAAACACCTTACTTCAGCATAATCCCCACGGAAAGGTTCAGATGTTGATGATCGAAATTGCTGGTATAAAAACTACCATGCAGTTGTTGGTAGGCATAGGTTGCTGAAACGGTGAATTTGGTTTTGCTCAGGGAGTCAAAAAGGTAAAAGACACCTGCTTTGCCCATAAAGCCTTTATCATAGACCGGACCGATACTCGCAGAATAACCAGCATTAGCCAAGAAACCGATTCTGGATGCTTGACCAAAATCCTTCACTGGCAATCTTGCATCAATGAATATTGGAAAAAGATTACGGTCATATTTGGATTTCCTCCCATCGGTATTTACTACTTCCCCAGATTTGCTGTAATCTCCTTTCAGGGTTTCATTACCAATCCCTAGCCCTAAATAGGCTTTATCATCAAAGTTCTTTCCAAAAATAAAATGCAGGGAATATCCATTGAAGGTGCCTTCATAACCGGGATTACGGAGGCCAAGATTTCCACCACCTTGAATTAAGGTATAATAGGAGCTTTGGGCAAAACCCAAGCTACTGATCAGCATCAGGATAAGAAGGGAAAATAGCTTTTGCATGTTTTTAGTTTAATATTTTATAGATCAGTTCGGTCAACAGATCACCGGATTCAGTCAGGTGTCCTACATTCATTCCTTTTGATTTCAGGTCGAATTCCTTGATCAGATGGATGATTTCAAAGGTTTTCCTTCTATTGAAGTTCCTAGCGGCATATTCGTATTCCTTGACAAAAAACGGATGTACCCCAAGCTGCTTTGCAGCCACGGCGGAAGATTTATCGGGTAGGTAATGGTATTTGAGGATCTTGGTGAAATAGGTACCCAGCGAGCCGATCACCACCGGCATTGGGTTACTCTTTGGATTCGCAGCAAAATAATCCACGATCTGGAAAGCTTTCAGCGCATTTCGCTTGGAAAGTGCGGTATTCAATTCAAACACATTGAAGTCCTTGCTGATACCGATGTTCTGCTCCACATCCACAGTGCTGATTTCTTTGTCTGCAGGAATATTCAGTTGCAGTTTTTCGATTTCATTGGCAATCTTAGATAGATCGGTGCCCAAGTATTCGGCCATCAGGGCAGCTGCCTGCGGATGCACCCTTCTCCCTGAAGCATTCAGCTGCTCATTGATCCAGGCTGCCACCTTATCTTCATAGAGCTTATTGGATTCCAGCACCACTCCTGCCTTTTCCAATAATTTAAAGGATTTTTTCCGCTTATCAAACTTGCTGTATTTATGGGCAAAAACCAATACGGTTGAAGGAGTTGGCTGTTCTAGGTATTTTTGCAGGAGTTCATCATCCTTCCATTTCAGGTTCTGCGCTTCCTTGACCACAATGACCTGATGGTCACTCATCATGGGATAGCGTTTGGCCATGCTGATAATGCTGGAGAAGTCCGCATCCTTACCGTACACGACCGACTGGTCGAAACCCTTTTGGGCATCGTCGAGGACGGTATGTTCTATGGCATCAGAAATCAGGTCGATAAAGTAAGGTTCTTCACCATGCAGTAGGTAAACTGGGGCGAGTTTTTTTTTCTTGATATCGGATAAAATGGATTGGACATTCATGCTGTACGAAAGTACGAAAATACATAGACTTTTGCTTGTTGGAAAAGGTTGGAAAATTTCGTAATTTTGTAAATGTTTAGACCGGTTCCTTTGAACTTACCGCCCTTTCCGGCAAAAATCAGCAAAAAACAGGATCAGTATTATATTTTCGACGAGCTGCGGAAAAAGCATCTTTTGTTGACACCGGAGGAGTGGGTACGACAACATTGGGTCAGTCATCTGAACAGGCACTATCAGTACCCGATGTCCTTAATGAAGATCGAGGGCGGCCTATCCCTGAACAGCCTGCAGAAAAGGAGTGATCTGGTGATTTATGACCGAGAAGGATCGCGCGTACTTTTGGCAGAATTCAAGGCTCCATCTGTCAAAATTACCGAAAAAACATTCGAACAGATCGCAAATTACAACAGTATTTATAAAATCCCCCTTCTTTTGGTCAGTAATGGAATTGAGCATTATTATTGCAGGATAGATTTCGAGGAGGAGAAATTTACATTTATAACGGAACTGCCATCTTTTGGGCAGGAAAATTTTGGATATTAAAATAAATATTATATTAGTAGCATAAAGACAGAAAGAATCACATGAATATAGATAAAAACGAATTTAGAAAGTATGCTATCAAGCATCATAGAATTGGAAGCCAACATGTAGATGGTTACATTTCTAGACTACAACAACAAATTCCGAGCAATCTTACGCCATACATCATAGAAGAGAGACAACTGAATGTAGCTCAGATGGACGTATTTTCACGTTTGATGATGGACCGTATCATCTTTTTAGGAGATGGCATCAATGATCAGGTTGCAAATATCGTTCAAGCACAGTTATTGTTCTTGCAATCGACCGATGCGCAACGTGACATACAGATCTATATCAATTCACCAGGTGGCAGTGTATATGCAGGGCTAGGCATCTATGATACCATGCAGTACATCTCTCCTGATGTAGCAACGATCTGTACAGGAATGGCAGCCTCTATGGGTGCTGTATTATTAGTGGCAGGTGCTAAAGGTAAACGTGCAGCATTGCGTCACTCCCGTGTGATGATCCACCAACCATCTGGAGGTGCACAAGGTGTAGCTGCAGATATGGAGATCAACCTGCGTGAAATGTTGAAATTAAAAGAAGAATTATACACGATCATCGCTGATCACTCTGGCCAGACTTATGACTGGGTTGAGAAGTCATCAGACCGTGATTATTGGATGCGTGCCGCTGAAGCCAAAGAATTTGGTATGATAGATGAGGTATTGCTACCGAAGAAGAAAGAAACAAAATAATAACAATGAGTAAATCGAACAATAGAGATATCCATTGCTCATTTTGCGGAATCAGTAAAAATGAAGCGCAAATGCTTATTGCGGGTGATGGTGCGCATATCTGCGACAGATGTGTGCAACAAGCTGGGGAGATTTTGGCGGAAGAGCTTAAGCAACGCAAGAATAAATCTATTCAAACTGCTCTTAAATTAATCCGTCCAAAGGAAATCAAGGAACATTTGGATCAATACGTGATTGGACAAGATGATGCGAAGAAAGTCATCTCTGTAGCGGTTTACAACCATTACAAACGTTTAAACCAACGTGTTGAGTCGGATGAGACCGAGATTGAAAAATCCAACTTGATTATCGTCGGAGAGACCGGAACAGGTAAAACCTTATTGGCAAAGACCGTTGCCAAGATCTTGAACGTGCCATTCTGTATCGTGGATGCTACAGTTTTGACAGAAGCAGGATATGTCGGTGAAGATGTGGAAAGCATCTTGACCAGATTACTGCAAGCTGCAGACTATGACGTCGCTGCCGCAGAACGTGGAATCATCTATATCGATGAGATTGACAAGATCGCTAGAAAAAGCGATAACCCATCGATCACCCGTGATGTTTCAGGTGAAGGCGTTCAACAAGCATTATTGAAGATCTTGGAAGGAACCAATGTCAATGTTCCTCCTCAAGGTGGCCGTAAGCACCCTGATCAGAAAATGATCTCGGTAAATACCAGCAACATCCTGTTTATCTGTGGTGGTGCATTTGACGGTATCCAAAAGAAAATCGCAAACAGATTGAGAACTCAAACTGTTGGATATAAAATGAAAGATGAGGATCAGGAAATTGACCTGAACAACTTGTATAAATACATCACTCCGCAAGATCTTAAGAACTTCGGATTGATCCCTGAGTTGATCGGTCGTTTGCCAGTTCTTACGCATCTGAACCCATTGGATAAGGAAACTTTGTTGAATATCCTTACCCGACCTAAGAACGCCTTGGTAAAACAGTACATCAAGTTGTTTGAGTACGAAGGGATCAAGCTGTCATTCGAGCCAGAGGTTTATGACTTCATCGTTGACAAAGCTTGGGAATTCAAATTAGGGGCCCGTGGGTTACGGAGCATTTGTGAGGCAATCATGCTGGATGCCATGTTCGAAACACCGAGCAATAAGGAAAATTCAGAAGACAAGACCTTGCAGATCAGTCTGGATTATGCAAAGAACAAGTTTGCTAAGACGGACTTTAAGAAACTGCAAGTCGCATAAAAATCTAAACCCTCGCCAATCACGCGAGGGTTTTTTGTATTAGGAAATTATTAAGAAAGGATGAAATTATGACTAAGAAAAAAGACGAAAAACAAGAAAATATCGAAGAGGTAAACTCCCCTATTAAAGCAGGATTAAAGACAAAAGAAGATATCGTGAACAATTGGCTGCCTCGTTATACGGGTAGACCCTTGGAAGAATTTGGGGAATATATATTATTGACAAATTTCAGCAATTATGTGAAGTTGTTTTCGCAGATGCATGGCGACGCGCCGATCATGGGCGAGGACAAACCGATGCAGACCTGTACCGCAGACGGCATTACCATCATCAATTTTGGTATGGGTTCTCCCGTTGCTGCAACCGTGATGGACCTATTGACAGCCATCCACCCGAAAGCAGTGCTATTCCTAGGTAAAACAGGGGTATTAAAGAAGAAAATAGATGTAGGTGAACTGATCCTTCCGATCGCTGCGATCCGTGGAGAAGGGACTTCCAATGATTATCTGCCACCTGAAGTACCATCACTACCGGCCTTCGCTCTGCAGAAAGCCATTTCCACCACCATTAGGGACCACTCCCGTGATTACTGGACCGGAACTGTCTATACCACCAACCGTCGCGTTTGGGAGCATGACAAGCAGTTTAAGAAATACCTAAAGAGCATCCGTGCCATGGCCGTAGATATGGAGACTGCAACGATCTTTTCGGTAGGATTTGCCAACAAGATCCCTACTGGTGCCCTATTATTGGTTTCAGACCAACCAATGGTACCGGAAGGCGTTAAAACAGACAAATCTGATGTGACGGTTACCAAATCTTATGTGGAAACCCATGTAAAAATTGGAATTGATGCCTTAAAGCAATTAATCAACAATGGCTTAACGGTAAAACACCTGAAGTTCTAAAAAATATCTACTTTTGTGGTAGACAACAAACAGACACAAAACTTCACCTATGTGGTATAATAACATTTTAGAAACCATTGGAAATACACCTTTGGTCAAACTAAATAAGATAACTGAGAATTTAAAGGGAACTATTTTAGCCAAGATCGAAACAAGCAATCCTGGAAACTCCATCAAGGACCGTATGGCCTTGAAGATGATTGAGGATGCTGAAGAAGCCGGTTTACTGAAACCTGGAGGCACCATTATCGAAGGGACTTCGGGAAATACAGGAATGGGATTGGCAATGGCGGCCGTAGTAAAAGGTTATCGCTGTATTTTTACCACCACGGATAAGCAGTCGAAAGAGAAGATCGATGCCCTTCGTGCCTTTGGTGCTGAAGTGATCGTCTGTCCTACCAACGTAGATCCAGAGGATCCTCGCTCCTATTATTCGGTTTCCAGCCGATTGGAGAAAGAGGTTCCCAATGCCTGGAAGGCCAATCAATATGACAACCTTTCCAATACTAAAGCCCATTATGAGCAGACCGGTCCGGAAATCTGGGAACAGACCGAAGGAAAGGTTACGCATTTGGTCGTAGGGGTCGGAACCGGTGGTACTATCTCGGGTACCGCAAAATATTTGAGGGAGAAGAACCCGAACATCAAGGTTTGGGGGATTGACACCTATGGTTCCGTATTCAAGAAATATAAGGAAACTGGCATATTTGACAAGAATGAAATCTACCCCTATATCACCGAAGGTATAGGTGAGGATTTCTTGCCGAAGAATGTTGATTTTTCACTGATAGACCTGTTTGAAAAGGTCACTGATAAAGATGCAGCCTTGATGACCAGGGACCTGGCACGCAAGGAAGGTATCTTTGCCGGAAATTCTGCCGGCGCTGCATTGGCAGGTTTGTTACAATTAGGAAAAGACCTGATAGAAGATGATGTAGTCGTTGTGATTTTCCATGACCATGGATCTCGTTACATGGGAAAAATGTACAATGAGGATTGGTTGCGCGAAAGAGGATTCTTAAAAGATGAGAAGCTAACGGCAAAATCAATTCTCAAAAAACGTGGCGAACAGGCCATCATCACGGCAGATGCAAACCAAACTGTTGTGGAAACCTTCAATATCATGAAATCGCTGAACATTTCACAAATACCTGTCACCCAACAGGGTATGGTAATCGGAAAGGTCACAGAATCGGATATTCTTTCGGCATTGCTCGAAAATCCATCGTTAAAGTCATCTGCAGTGGAAGAGATTACATCCAAACCTTTTCCATTTGTTGACCTGAACACCTCCATTGATAAGATCTCTGGATTGATCAATAAAGATACCCAAGCGGTATTGGTGGAAGATGATTTTGGAAGGATCAATATCATCACCCAATACGATATCATCAACGCAATTTCAGAAGTTTAGGATTTTTCCATTTTTTGGGTATATTTAAATTAATCTACCACAAAGAATGGAAAGAAACGACAAACTTAAAAGATTAGAATATTGGGTTAAAGCGCGCATTGGAAAGATTGCTTTTATTGACGTAGAGGAAAAACGTGCAAAGGAATGGTATGGCAATGGATATGGCGGCTTTTATGTCGATCCAAGCTTGGTTCCCGATAATGCGATCGTATATTCATTTGGCATTGGTGAGGATATTTCATTTGATAAAGCCATCATAGCCAAACATGGAGCCAAGGTTTTTGGTTTCGATCCTACCCCAAAGTCTATCAATTACGTGCGTAATAATGAAACTCCAGAACAGTTTTATTTCCATCCTTTTGGTTTGGGCGAAAAAACGGAGATGGTTACCTTCCATCTTCCCAAAAACAAGGAGCATGTTTCCGGAAGTGTTTACGACCATAGCCTTGTCGATGAACACGATTCTGTAGACGTGCTTTTAAAGGAGTTTAAAGAGATTGCCAACGATTTGGGGCACCAATCCATTGATGTGTTAAAGATGGACATAGAGGGCTCTGAATACGCTGTCATGGAAGGGATATTAAACTCTGGCATCCCCATCAAGCAAATCCTCGTTGAAACCCACGAAAGGTTCTTTCCCAATGGTAAGGAAAAAGGACAGAAATTCTTTAAGCTATTGTATGACCATGGCTATAGGATCTTTGCCATTTCTGATACCTACCAGGAAATTTCATTAGTGAAAGGGTAAAAGGATTGTTTTTATTAATGGACCATCTATAAGCATTTCTAAATAGCATCAGCCCACAATGTACAGAAGAAATAAAGATAGCAGCAGGCTGGCAAAAAGCATTGGTTTTTGAAATTTTAGAAATGGAACCCTATAGGGGTTTCATTATTTTAGCCGACGCGGCATGATAGCCTGGAATTAGCGAAAAACCGATGTTCGATTAATCGAACATCGGTTTTTCGTTACCACCTCTTTTGTTCAAGACCCTTTCTAAAATAATTCTGCCCTGCTAGGGCAGTATGTCGCAAAAAAGACAATATTGTGTACGCAAGAAGGATCTCAGAACAACATCAAAAATCAAATAGATTAATTAAAAACAGTATTATTAGAATTGGCGTACTTTCCGTGACCTTCGGATAAGGATAATAGAGTCATTGGGGGGCGGGCGTATTCGATACGTCCCTACAGTATGATGGACTTTCCAGCGAAATGTTGATCATAATCATGGTCTATCCTCCCATCCTCGTTGGGTGAGCGGAGCGGAACCCAATCCTGGTTCATGCCATGATCTTGGTCTATCCTCTTATCCCTTCCATCCTGGTTCAAATCCACCTTTCATCCCATTGGCAGAGCAGAGCCGATGCCCCTTCTTCTCCCTTTCCCTCAAAAAAGAAGAGGTTGTCTCTTCAGACAACCTCTTCCAGATTATTATTTACAAACCGAATTAATCGTTTTGTTTGATTTCCGCGTTAGCATTCAATTCCGCCAATGGGAACAAGAATTGCCAATCTTTAGCACCGGCAGCAACCTTTACGATTCCATTTACACTTCCAGGAGCATAGTTAGGAACGACAGTTCTGTCCAAAGGCTGGTTCAAACGTTTCAAATCGTAGAACCTGAAACCTTCACCCCAAAGCTCTGTTCTTCTGTTGGTCCAGATCTCTTCCAATAAAGCTGCACCCCCGTTGGTTGATTTCTTCGCTTCAAGGTCACGAACTTTTACAAAGTTGAACAATGCTTCTTGTGCATTAGCCGTTTGGTTTGAGCTTGCATAAGCTTCTGCCAAGATCAAGTGCATTTCTGCCGATCTCATCAAAGGAACATCTCCTAAAGCACCACCTGGTGATTTGATAGAGAATTTCCTAGTCATATACTCTTGACGAGCGAAAGATGCCAATGGCAATGGGAAGTTAGCCGCAGTTGGTTTTGGTTCCCATAGTTTCTTTCTGATATCAGTTTCAGAGATTTTGTCATACAATGCAGAGTTGATTCTCTTAGGGTTCGCACGCATAAAAGAGGTATTTGCATTGTAAGCGATCTGTGCAAAGTAAGATCCGAATGCATCCATCTGATCCTGTGTTGGCATAGAAGCCCACATAAACTCAGACATAGAAGGAGCATCATTGAATCCTTTCATGTACGTATCTTGGTTCATCAATGGGAAACTTCCTGACTCGATAACCAATTGAGCATATTTGATTGCATTCGGGTAGTCCTGCATGGTCAAAGCAACTCTAGCACGTATACCGTAAGTCACATATAGGTTGATATGAGACTTGTTAACTCTTGATTCAACATTCAAACTGATCGCTTCTTCCAAATCCTTGATGATTGAAGCATACACTTCTTTCACGGTAGATCTTGGCAACGCACCATCTGAAGATTTCAATACCAAAGGAACACCTAATTGATCGTTAGCTGTGCTTGCATCATATCTCTTAGCGTAAAGCTGAACCAGATTGGAGTAAGCATAAGCTCTAAGCGTCAAAGCTTGAGATTTCAGGTTGTTTTTCTCTTCATCAGTTCCTGGAAGGCCATCTACATTATCCAGGATAAAGTTAGAGTCACCAATGATTTTGTAGAAAGTTCTATAATAGTATTCAGTCAATTTATGGTTGTCATTACGACCACCTTGCCAGTTACCTTCACCGGTAGAACCGAACCAGTTTGCATCACTGATACCTAAGTCTTCGCCCATAAAGTCAAGACCTAGCATGATACCACCAACACCTGGTTTGTTTTGAACATTCCAATCCACTACGGTTGTACGCTCAAACATAAATCTATAGATACCGTTCAATGCTGTATTAGCATTGGCTATCGAACTGAAGATTTCATCTTGAGAAACTTTGTCAGTTGGAGCGGTTTCCAAATAGTCCTTTTTACATCCGCTAAGAGCTAGAAGTAAAACGGAAGCATATATCGTTAAATTTCTTTTTTTCATAATAATTCAGCTGCTAATTAAAATCCAACATTTACACCGATGCTGAAAATACGAGTCGGCAAATAAGTAGATGATACAGATCCATCAAAGCTTTCTGTAGGATTCATACCTTTACGTTTTGAGAATAAGGCTAAGTTCTCACCAGTTAAGAATACGCGTGCAGTAGACAAGTCGATTTTGTTCAACAAGCTGCTTGGTAATCTATATTGGAAGTTTACGTTTTGAATGCTAAAGTAAGACGCGCTTGTCAACCATCTTGTAGAAGCAGCATTGATGTTGTTGCTGTTCGCTTGGTCTAATCTAGGGATATCACTTGTAGTATTTGATGTAGTCCATGCTTTCATCGCATCAACATGGTATGATTTACCATATGAGTTTGTGCTCATCAAACCAGCGTAGTTACTATCATAGATTTTTCCACCGATCTGGTAGTTCAACAAGAAAGACAATGTGAATGCTTTATAGTTGAAGGTATTGATGATGGATCCCATTACATCAGGAATTGAAGTACCTGAATAATCGAATTTCGCATAGTTTTGGTTGGTTACATATTCTTTACCATCCACTACGCGGATGTTCTCTTGTGCAGTACCTTCTGCAGGGATGTAAAGGGCAGCACCATCAGCTTGGTCAACACCAGCGTATTGTCTCAACCAGAAAGAGTAGTAATCTCTTCCAACTTCTCTTCTTTTGTTTCCAGCAGTAATAACTGGAGATTCAACCGGCATCTTCGTGATTTCGTTCTTGAAGGTGGTGAAGTTTTTGGTCATTGTCCAAGTGAAATTATCGTTTCTTACGATATCACCTGATAATGACAATTCAAAACCTGTATTGTACATCGAACCAACGTTTCTGAATTCTGTACTAACTGCAGAAGAAAGAGGACGTGGAACGGATAGTAATAACTGGTCTGAACCTCTCTTGTAGTATTCAGCCTCACCTCTTAATCTGTTGTTGAATAAAGCGAAGTTCACACCTAGGTTGAATGTATTTGAAGACTCCCAAGTCAGGTTAGGGTTAGGTAATGAACTAAGAACAGTTCCTGGCAATCCACCATTAGACCATCCAAGGTTGTAAAGCGCTTGATATCCGTAATAGATTGTATTTCCGTTTACATCCAATAGGTGGTTGACACCAACTTGACCGTATGAAGCTTTTAATCTCAAGTCGTTGATCCAAGTAGCGCTTGACATAAAGTCTTCTTTGTTGATAGCCCATGCAGCACCTACTGAGAAGAAATTACCCCATCTTTTGCTATCATCGAAGATCGATGAACCATCCGTTCTGAATGATGCATCTGCATAATACTTCTCATCGTAGTTATATGATGCCTTAGCGAAGTAAGATTCAAGACGGTTCACGTTTTTGTATCCTCCTGAAGAAAGTGGAGTTACGTAGTTATCTAATTCAGTGATTCCAGAAATAATCTGTCCTGTTTTGGTCGCATTTCTGCTGCTGAATTGATAATCATAGTTTTCGTGAGCCGCTATTGCAGATACGTTATGTAAATCAAATGATTTTCTATATTGCAATACTTGGTTGAAAGTATATGATTTCGTAATGTAGTTTTCAGCTGAACCTAAACCATTGTAAGAAACACCATCACCTACTTGGTTGTTCCAAGAGTAATCGAAGTTTCTGTTTGAAAGGTCAATGCTAACCGAAGGTGTGAATGTGAAATCTTTCAAGAATTTAATATCCAAGAAAGCTCTACCACCTAACATCGTACGTTTGTTCAGGCGAGTATTCAAGATAGTCTCGTAAATAACGTGTCTACCCGGACTTGCTCCTGAAGGTCTGTTTACAGCGCCTGGATGCATTCCGTAGTCGTAGTATTGTTCTCCAGTAACTGGGTCAACAACTGGAGCTCCTGTAGTTGCATCAAATGCATGAACTGGGTAGATCGAACCTAAACCTCTGATGAATGAGAATGGGTTGATGTAGGAGTTACCATTACCTGTTGAAGCATCAGAAGCTAATGAACCTTCAGACATAGCACCAGAAATGTTAACACCTGCTTTTAACCAATCTTTGATCTGAGAGTTTACATTGATCCTTCCATTGAAACGTTGGAAATCTGAGTTTAAGATATAACCTTCATCATTCAAATATCCTAATGAAACGTAGTAGTCAGTTTTTTCGTTGCTACCGCCGATGTTCATATTGGCATCAGTTCTTTTTCCAACACGTTGAATGGCATCAAACCAGTTGAAATCATCGTATTTCAAACCTGCATTTGGATTCATGGTACCGTCCATTGAAACGATTTCATTGTCCGCAACGTTGAATGGGTTGTAAGCTAGGAATCTCTTGATATTATCGAATGCATATTTATTCGCATCTGCTTCTGAAGCACCTTGAGCTCCGCTAGCAGGGAACATTCTTGAGTTTTTGATAGCCTGGAATGCAACAGGATAATAATCATTGATTCCTACTGTTTCGTATTCTTTGATACCTCTTTCCGTAATACCTTGCGTTAAGCCAACATTTAATTTAGCCGGACCGCGACCTTTTTTCGTTGTGATCATGATCACACCGTTACCAGCTCTAGATCCATAAAGAGCAGCTGAAGTCGCATCCTTTAAGATGGAGATGCTTTCGATATCATCAGCGTTAATATCACCGATGTTACCGTCAAATACAGCACCGTCTACAACATATAATGGAGAACTTGAAGCACTCATAGATCCGATACCTCTCAAACGTACGCTAGCACCTGACCCCGGCTGACCGTTTCCAGAAGAAACAGAGATACCTGGAGCCATACCAGCTAATGCATTGGAAACGTTGGATACGGTACGTTTGTCCAAATCTTCAGCACTCATGGTAGCCATGGAACCTGTTACTTCAGATTTCTTAGCTGTACCATAGGCAACGACAACCACCTCATCAAGTTCTTCACCTGCTGAGCTTAATTGAACATTGATAACTGCATTGTTGTTAAAAGTTACCGTTTGAGACGAATAACCGATAAATGAGAATGTGATGCTACTTCCAGAAGCCACATTGGTTAATGTGTACTTTCCGTTTGCATCTGTTTGAGTAGCATTCGTTGAACCAGACACACGCACCGACACACCAGGCAAGGCCTGCCCGTCATTCGCTGAGGTCACAGTACCACTCAGATTTTGATTTTGTGCAAACGTTTGCCCAATTAGGCATGTAAACACAAAAAGAAGACAGAGTAATTTTTGTTTCATAAAAAATTGATCTTTTAATTGTAATTGTTAATAAAAATTAGACTTACGGCTAAATAAATAGTTATTAATGGCGTAAAAATATTAAAAAAGTCAATATTTTATCTATATAAAGCGTTTTAAGTAATTTTATTTATTGAACAGAATTAGTGTGGGTATTTTTAAAATTACATGTAGTAATATCTTATATATGTAATTTATAG
>NZ_JBSHLH010000022.1:0-67540 GCF_053644255.1 Sphingobacterium sp. NPDC055431 | reverse complement strand
ATCCATCCTGCTCCTGGAATATCCTCCCATCCCATTAATCCTGGTCCGTTCCCAGTTCTTGGTCCATCCTCTCATCCATTTAATCCTGGTTCAAAACCATCCTTTCCATCCTGGTTCAAACCAAATTTCCCACAACTCCCTTAAACTCAAATCATTTATTTCTTTCAAAATTCCTTATCTTTGCATTTCAATGGGTACACAATTAGATAATGGTATTAAGCCTTATAACCACTATGGGGCTTATCTGAAAGAAAAATACGACGGACAACGGGTGTTTAAGGTTATCGTAGATGGTAATTTTACCTGTCCGAACCGTGATGGTAGCAAGGGTTATGGTGGATGTACCTACTGCAATGTAGATTCTTTTACGCCTGATACGGCCCGTAAAATCCCATCGATCAGGGAGCAGGTAGAAAATGGTATCGAACGCGCGAGAAATAGCTATGGAGCTGAGAAGTTCATTATCTATTTCCAGCCAAATACCAATACCTATGCACCGACACATCTCCTGAAGATGATGTATGATGAGGCCTTGAGTATCTGTCCGGAACATACCTTGGGTCTTTCGGTCGGTACGCGTCCGGATTGTTTGGATTTTGAGAAGATAGCATTATTGGAAAGTTATACCGACCGGTATGATGTGGACCTGGAAATGGGCATGGAATCGATCTATAATGATACCTTGGAACGCATCAACAGGGGATGTTCGCACGATGAGTTTATTTCGACGATGAAGATGTTGGAAAATACCTTCTTGGAACTCTGTGTTCATACGATCTTTGGCTTTCCTTGGGAAACGGAGGAAATGATGCTGAAGTATGCCGATGAAATCAATAAGCATCCCAAGATCAAGTTTGTGAAATTGCACCACCTACATATCGTGGAAGGTTCTATCATGGGTGTGAAATATAAGCGTGAACCATTCCATTTGTTCAGCATAGAAGAGTATACCGATTTCTTGGCCAAGTTTATTCCATTATTGAGGCCTGATATCATTATCCAACGGATATTTGGTATTGCAGATAAGGAATTGCTGATTGCACCTAATTGGGGATTTCCTAAATCGGGTATTCAGACCAAGATTGATAAGGGATTGGAAGAAAGAGGAGTGAAGCAAGGTTCGGCCTATAGAGAAGCTGACCTGACGATATAAAGAAAAAGGATGCCAATTGGCATCCTTTTTCTTTTAAGCTTATGTTTTATTATTTCTCAACGATGGTCTTTAGATCAGCTGGAGAGTAATAAATTGATTTTAAGGTCTTGTCATCGCCTTTTCTGAACACCAAGTATTTGCCATCGATTTCCTTATAATAAGATTCGACGCCTTTGGCTAGGTAATGTTCTTGGGTTTCTATGGCTTCCTGTTCCGTTTTGCAGGCTTTGCTCATGTTAGAGCGCTGAACTTCATTGAACAGGTCATTGAATTTATCCTTTAATCCAAATTCCAAGATGGCTCCAGAAAGTACATATTGAATATCACAAAGGGCATCGGCGATCTCTACTAGATCTTTGTCCTGAATAGCCTCTTCAAGTTCTTTCAATTCCTCAGCGATCAAGGATACTCTCAGATTGCAACGAGTTTCTGAAGGGATTGTAGGTTGATCTAAAATCGGGTGCTGAAATGTTTTATGGAATTCAGCCACCGACGTTAAACATTTAGGGTCTGTCATATCAAATCTAATTTTTTTAAAAATACGAAAGTGGGCTCAAATAAAAAAGGCGCAATCCAATTGCGCCTTGTATGCTATTTCATTAAATGCTTTAATTGGATGATTTCCTTCTCTTCAAGGTATCTCCAACGTCCGCGAGGAAGATCTTTTTTGGTCAGGTTTGCATAAACCACACGGTCAAGTTTTTCAACTTCGTAACCTAGGGACTCAAATATGCGTCTTACGACCCTATTTTTACCACTGTGGATCTGAATGCCAACTTCCTTTTTTGAACCTCCTACAACGAAGCTAAGGTCGTCTGGTTTGATAAAGCCATCCTCCAGTTCAATACCGAATTCGATCTTGTTGAAATCTCCTTGGCTAAGGCTCCTGCTCAACTCCACATTGTAGATTTTGCTGATGTTATTTCTTGGATGGGATAATTTCTCAGCTAGGTTGCCATCGTTGGTCAACAGAAGAAGACCGGTGGTGTTTCTGTCCAAACGTCCTACTGGATAGATACGCTCTTTAGTCGCTTTAGAAACCAGTTGCATAACGGTTTTGCGCTCTTGAGGATCATCTGTGGTGGTGATATAATCTTTTGGTTTGTTCAAAAGGACATATACCATTTTCTCACGTTTCAGACGTTCGTCGTTATATCTGATTTCATCTTTGGCAGGATCAACCTTGGTTCCTAATTCAGTAACCACAACACCGTTTACTGAAATAACTCCAGCTTCGATCAGCTCATCAGCCTTTCTACGTGAACAGATACCTGAGTTAGAGATATAACGGTTCAAACGGATCAAACCATCATCCTCAGCGTTGAAGTTTTTCTCTTGCTTAGGTTTTCTGAAGTTGTCTTTGCGGAAGTCGCGATCTGATCTTTCATCATTGTCACGGGTAAAACGTTTGTTTCCAAAGTCCTTTCCTTTTCCATCAAACTTTTTATATGGACGGTCTGAGTTGAAAGGTTTTTCAAACTTACCATCTCTATTGAATTTTGAGTCCTTTCCGAATTTTGAACCTCTTTTAGGTGTAGCTTCATCGCCGTACCTTGATTTTCTTTCCGGTCTTTCCTCTCTATTGAATTTTGAATCTCTATCTGGTCTAGCATCTCTGTCAGGTCTAGCATCAGCTCCGAATTTGGAGCTTCTGTCAAATTTGGCGTCTCTTCCGAATTTGGAATCTCTGTCAGGTCTAGAATCTTTGTTGAATTTATTGTCTCTTCCGAACTTGGAGCCTCTGTCAGGTCTTCCGTCTTTATTGAATTTGGAATCTCTGGCAAATTTAGAGTCCTTGTTGAATTTGGAATCTCTTCCAAACTTGGAGTCTTTGTCAAATCTGCTTTTGTCAGAATTTGAGTCACGATTAAATTTATCGGATTTGTAACTTCTCGATGAATCGAAGGATGATTTATCGTCCTTTTTGTTGTTTCTGAAGCCGTCTGAACTGCTTCTTGATTTTCTGGAGTTGTCGTCTCGACTGTTCCTTTTGCTATTGAATGGCATAATTCGAAAAAATGAGCCACAAAGATAGGCAATTTTTTCACTCATTCAGCATTTAAACACAATACTTTGTTAAATATTAGATTCCTTATACAATAACATTGCTTAAAACTCGCTTTAAGCTCAATGGAGGCCTAATAATCTAGTTTATAGCGATTTAGGGATTGTAAGGAAAAACTGAGGGAAATTGCAGCTTCTTGGTTGCTAGGATTGTTTGTTTCTTCGTTTCAAAACCTCAATATAGGTCAATATATGTTTGCATGAGCTTTTGAAGAATAAAAAATAGCCCAAAAATGTTACAATTTGAGGTTTTCTTGAAAAAGTAGTTTAAAGTGGTTTTAACGTAGGTTTTACTTGGTTTTAACTTTAATTAACTTTCTTTATTAATACTATTGTTTGTGCGTTAAAGTAATAAGCTGTACTTTTGGAGCTTGATTTTTCACCAAGCTACTTTTTGATCGGTTTAAACAAGTTCCGTGGATAGGGTGGCAGTAAGGGAATGAATGGTTAAAAAAAGAGTATTATGTAGTAGTGCGCTTTTGATGTTAATGTTAATGTCAAACTTGTACTCCAAACCCCAACCAGAGATGGCCGATCCTTTTAGAAAGGCATTGGACCACTCGATGAAAGCCAATATTTCGGAAACATTGGCTAAAAAAGAGGCAGAAAACGACCCCTATAGTCAGCTCTCTTTTGCAGAAACTGATATTCCATTGGAAGAAGTTACTGTACAGAAAAAACTAGACAAGTACCTGAGTAGGTTTGCTTATCTAAAAAAGCCCTCACATCACATTCACAAAAAAGCGGATCAATTACTTCCCCGCATTGCAAAAATCCTGAAAAGTTATGGTGTTCCTGAAGACTTCAAGTACATTGCTGTAGTTGAAAGTAGCCTGAACCCGAAAACAACTTCTCATAAAGGAGCTGGTGGCTATTGGCAATTTATGCCGGCAACTGCCCGTTTATATGGATTGAAAGTGAATGGTAGTGTGGATGAGCGCTTAGACTTGATTAAGTCTACACATGCGGCAGCAAAATATCTGAAATCATTGTACAAAGAGTTCGGTGATTGGACATTAGCGGCAGCAGCTTATAACGTTGGTGGCGGAAGTTTGAGAGCTTCCCTAAGAAGACAAAAGAAAGACAATTATTATGACTTGAAATTGAATTCGGAAACTGCAGCCTACGTCTATAAGATCATTTCCATGAAAGCAATCTTGGAAACGACATAAAGCGCGAAAGCCTAATTTTATGAACAATACCAAATCAGGAAACCCAGAGGTTTCCTTTTTTTGTGCCTTATTTAATAGGTATATTATCACTAAACAAATACTTGAAAATTAATATGCCTAATCATCCTATGTTTAGTAGAATTTACCTAAATTTAAAATAATGAAATCCCTTTCGGGGATTTTTTGTTGACCTAATGAAAAGCGTATTGAGTGGATTGGAGGAAAACTAAAGAGAAGCTATTTGCCGTATCCCAATTTTTCGAAAAGATCAGGAATTGAACCTGGTCCTCAATAAGATTATGAAGACCTAAAGTACCTATTACACCTTCTTTTTGGTTATCCGTTTTTGCGATTGCCACTTTCCTAAATAAAAAAGTGATTGAAATCACATTTTCTTGCTTCTCATTATCATTAGAATGTCATGGGCAGACTGGTAATTTTGAATCGTTAACTTAATATATAAGAATAATGCAGGTAGAGCAATTTAATTATGACAACAAGATTGTCAGAGATTTTGGAATCGCAACTGTAATCTGGGGGATCGTCGGGATGACTGTCGGGCTAATCGCAGCCTTGCAGTTGGTATGGCCAGAGGTAAACTTTGGACTTCAATATTCCACATTCGGACGTATTCGACCTTTACACACCAACGCAGTAATCTTTGCCTTTGTAGGAAATGCCATTTTTATGGGGGCTTATTATTCCATGCAGCGGGTTTTAAAGGCCAGGATGTTTAGCGATTTACTTAGTAAGATCCACTTTTGGGGTTGGCAATTGATCATTGTAGCCTCAGCAATTACCCTTCCGTTAGGCTTGACCAGTTCGCATGAATATGCAGAAATGGAATGGCCAATTGACCTTGCCATTACCATTATCTGGGTAGTGTTTGGTATCAACATGTTCGGAACGATCATCAGACGTAGAGAAAGACATATGTATGTGGCCGTTTGGTTCTACATTGCGACTTTCGTTACGGTTGCCGTTCTTCACATCGTGAACTCCATTCAGATGCCAGTGGGTATGTGGAAAAGTTATTACGTTTATTCAGGTGTTCAAGATGCATTGGTACAATGGTGGTACGGGCATAATGCGGTAGCATTCTTCCTTACGACTCCTTTCTTAGGTCTGATGTACTACTTCTTGCCTAAGATGGCTAACCGCCCTGTATATTCCTATAAATTAAGTATTCTACACTTCTGGTCCTTGATCTTTATCTATATCTGGGCCGGACCGCACCACTTATTGTATACCTCTTTACCAAGCTGGGTACAGTCTTTAGGTGTTGTATTCTCCATTATGTTGATCGCTCCAAGTTGGGGTGGTATGATCAACGGTCTATTGACCTTACGTGGTGCATGGGATAAAGTTAGGACTGAGCCTATCTTGAAATTCATGGTTGTAGCACTGACCTGTTATGGTATGGCAACCTTTGAAGGACCTATGTTATCCTTGAAACAAGTTAACGCTATTGCCCACTTTACGGACTGGATCGTTGCACACGTGCATATCGGTGCCCTAGGATGGAACGGTTTCATGACCTTCGCTATCCTATATTGGTTGATCCCTAGGATCTATAAAACGCAACTGTACTCTAAGAAATTGGCGAATGCCCACTTCTGGATCGGTACATTAGGTATTTTGTTCTATGCTATTCCTTTATATTGGGCAGCAGTAGTACAAGGTTTGATGTGGAAAGACTTTACGCCAGAAGGTGTATTGAAATACCCTAACTTCTTGGCTACTACCTTGGAAATCCTTCCAATGCACATGATGCGTGCTGTAGGTGGTATTCTTTACCTTACAGGGGTAATCATGATGACCTATAACTTGGTTAAGACCATCAAAACAGGTTCTTTGGTTGCCAATGAGCCAGCAGAAGCACCGGCATTGGAGCCTATCCAAAAAACAGAAAAATCTGCTCACCGTCGTTTAGAGCGTAAGCCTATCCTGTTTATGGTGTTGTCATTGATCGCTATCCTTATCGGGGGTATCGTGGAGATGATCCCAACCTTTACAGTGGCCAACAACGTTCCTAAAATTGCTTCGGTGAAACCGTATACCGCTTTGGAATTGACCGGACGTGACCTCTATATCCGTGAGGGATGTGTGAACTGTCACTCGCAGACCATTCGTCCATTCCGTTCGGAAACTGCACGTTATGGTGAGTACAGTAAGGCTGGAGAGTTCGTTTATGACCATCCATTCCTATGGGGTTCGAAACGTACCGGACCAGATCTTCACCGTATCGGTGGTAAATATCCGCACAAATGGCACTATGACCATATGTTGGATCCAACCATCACCTCGCCAGGAAGTATCATGCCTCCATATCCATGGTTGATCGAACAAGATATCAACTACAAATACCTAACCGGTAAGATGAAGGTGATGAAGAAACTAGGGGTGCCTTATTCGGATGATGAAATCAACAATGCTGTTGAACATGCAGAAAAGCAAGCACAAGCCATCGTGAAAGATTTAGCTGCAAACGATGTTCAGGTTGAACCAAATAAAGAGATCGTTGCGATGATCGCCTATCTACAACGCTTGGGTACAGACATCAAAGCTGAGCCTAAGAAAGCAGATGACGCGAATAAAGTAGCAGAAAACAATTAATGTAACACAAAAAAAGAAAGAGCTATGTGGAGACAAATCACAAACTTACATGGAGATGAGATTTACTTGATCATCTCGCTGTTAATCTTCTTGACTTTTTTTATCCTGGTAGCCATTTTGCTGTTTACCATGAAGAAAAGCTTTGTGGATTACATGAAAGGATTACCATTTGATGAATCCGATAAACAGAATGATAACTTACCTGAATCTGAACGTATATGAATCTAATATTAATACTGAGCAGTGTATCAGGAACGCTGATTGCGATTGGTACAGGCAACTTATATAACGATATTTTCTATCTAGCCGTATTCTTCGTATTGATCGCTGTATTGGCTGCTGCCATCACCATCAACAAGGCCTTGAGGTCTATGTTGAAGGTGACCATGCCAGAGGTTGTCAAAGAAGAAGAACGCCAAAAAGCGGAAAGGAAACTGTCCAGAAAGAATTACTGGAAGAGCACATGGAACTATATCATGGGCTTGAAACCTCTGGAGGAAGAAAAAGACATGGTGATCAAAAACCATGAATACGATGGAATTGAGGAATTGAACAATCCTATTCCGGTATGGTTCAACGCCTTGTTCTATTCTTCTGTAGTCTTTGCGGTGGTATACCTATTGATTTACCAGGTATTCGGTTGGGGATTGAACCAAGACCAAGAATACGAACGCGAGATGGCAAAAGCAGAGATTGAAAAACAAGAGTTCTTGGCACAGTCTGCAAATTCCTTTGATGAAAACACCATCGAGGTGGATGAAACTGGAACGCTGGCAGCAAATGGTAAGGCATTGTTCACAATGAACTGTGCTGCCTGTCACGGTGCAAATGGGGAAGGTACCATTGGTCCTAACTTGACCGATAGGTTCTGGTTGCACGGTGGCGAGATCAAGGACATCTTTAAAACCGTAAAATATGGTGTTCCGGAAAAAGGAATGGTGCCTTGGGAACAAACCTTGACACCAGCGCAAATTGCAGAGGTAAGTAACTTTATCCTCACTTTGAGAGATACCAAACCTGCAAATCCAAAAGGTGCAGAAGGCGTTGAAGTCACTGCATACGAAAGTGAAGGAGGTGCTGCTCCAGCTGCTGAAGGCGAAGCTCCAGCAGATAGTACAGCAACAAAATAATAAATATTAAAAAATCATGGGAACAGTAGTAAATGAATCCAATCAACAAAACCAAATAGATAAATCGAAAAGAAAATGGATATACGCTAAGAAACCTAGCGGGCAATTCTTTAACTATCGACAGGTTGTTGGCTACGGATTACTACTGTTCTTCTTTTTAGGTCCCATCCTAAAAATAAACGGAAACCCTTTCTTGATGTTCAACATCATTGAAAGGAAGTTCTCCATCTTTGGTAACATCTTTTACCCACAAGACTTTCATATCTTCCTGTTTGGGATGCTGATCGTATTGGTCTGTATCGTCCTGTTTACTGCTGTCTATGGCCGTGTATGGTGTGGTTGGACTTGTCCGCAGACCATATTTATGGAGCTCATATTCCGAAGGATCGAATACCTGATCGAAGGTGACTGGACCCAACAGAAAAAATTGAATGAAGGTCCTGATACCGATGTCAAGGCTTGGAAGAAGTTTCTGAAGCACACTGTTTTTCTGCTGATATCCTTTATCATTTCCAATCTGTTCCTTTCCTATATTATTGGGGTGGATGCACTTTACAAGATCGTCACAGATCCTGTTGAAAACCATATTGTAGGTTTCCTATCTATTATTGTTTTCACCTTGGTGTTCTATTTCGTGTTCGCATTTGTCAGAGAGATCGTTTGTACCCGTATCTGTCCTTACGGTAGATTGCAGGGGGTGCTTTTGGACGACAACTCCGTTACAGTTGCCTATAATGTGAAAAGGGGAGAGCCAAGAGGAAAAATCAGAAAAGATTCTTCTGAAGAGAAAGGCGATTGTATCGACTGTAACCTCTGTGTGAATGTATGTCCTACTGGGATTGATATCCGTAAGGGGCCTCAATTGGAATGTGTTTCCTGTACAGCCTGTATCGATGCTTGTGATGCCGTTATGGATAAGATTGACAAGCCAAGACGTCTGATCGGATTCTATACTTTGGCAGAAGCAGAAGGCACGGAAACGGAGGATGCAGGTAAGAGGAAGAATACCAGAGCGGTCATATATACCGGAATTCTGGTGGTATTGATGGGGATCTTTGGTTTTATGATCTTCAGTCGTTCTGATGTAGATGGTCGTCTATTGCGTGCAAAAGGCAGTACCTACCAAAAACGTGACGATGGAACGGTGACCAATTTGTACACCTTGGAAGTGATCAATAAAACGAGTAAGGACCTAGACTTCGACTTGGTTAGTGCCACGGAAGGGGTCAAAATTCAGGTGGTGAATCCTATTTCCCATTTGAACCGTGAAGGAAGTGCGAAATTAAGCTTATTTTTGATAGCAGACCAGCAGTCCATCAAACAATATAAAACTGACGTGAAGGTGGATATCAAGGTTGGTGATAAAGTTTTAGAAACCATGGAGACGACATTTATTGCGCCTCCAGCAAAAAATTAAAATGAACTGGGGATATAAGATAGTATTTGGTTTAGGGGCATTTATGCTATTTATTGTTGGTGCAGGGATCTATATGGTCAGTCATGATTCAGATACCTTGGTCGAGTCAGACTACTACGAAAAAGGGCTGAACTATGATGAAACTTTCCATAAAAAAGAAAACCTGCTCGCAGATCATGCTAAACCAAGACTTCAATTGCTCAAAGACAGCTTACTGATTGAGTTTTCATCTGCTGGAAATAAAGGAACCCTGAAGTTTACCCGCTTGGATGACAAAAACCTCGATCAAGTATTACCTTTCAATACAGCTAACAATCAGTTTAAACTGCCTGTAGGTAGTTTCAAGAAAGGGAATTGGAAATTAGAAATTGACTGGCTGCATTCGGATAAATCTTACATTTCCGATCACGCCGTGTTTATTCAATAAAATGACTTATCATTATCTGGCGTTTTTTATGGGCCTTTTGGGCAGTATCCACTGTGCGGTCATGTGCGGTCCGCTGCTGCTTGCCGTTCAGGCAGGGCAGAAGATCTCCTGGAAAACGACTTTTAATAAATTACTCTATCAATCTGGCCGCATCCTGACCTATGGATTATTAGGCCTGCTGTTAGGTGTACTTGGAAATGCAGCCACTATCCAAGGTTGGCAGCAGGGTTTTAGCCTGGTTACCGGTATTATCCTTTTTGCCATTGGTCTTTTCTATATGTTTGGCAAGAGTTCATCGAAACTCGCATCCATTCAGACCAAAGCCATCCAACCTTTTGCAAAGTTTATGAGCAAATGGCTGTATAGGCCTGGAGGAAGTTTTATAGCCGGTATACTGAATGGTATCCTGCCTTGTGGAATGGTCTATATGGCCTTGGCATCTGCCGTAAATGCAGACTCCTTGACCAATAGCTTTCTTTTTATGTTACTGTTCGGCCTAGGTACCCTACCTTTATTGCTGGTGTTTTCTTTTGCCGGCAACTTCCCGAAACGTATCTTCAAGACCAGTTTTTCTACGGTATTGCCCATCTTGTTCCTGATTATGGGTGCTTGGTTCATCTTGAGGGGAGCTAACCTAGATATCCCATATTTGAGCCCCTTATTGCACATGGATGGTGCAATGAATTGTGCATAATTGATTTTCTTTCCTATCTTGTATGGAAGCCTTGTTTTTTGTCTCAAAACAAATACGGGCTAAGTTGGTTATTAGAGATAATTTCTATCTATGCAGGAGCACTTAAAGACCGTTTTACATTTTCTGGAAATATGGGGCTGGATCCCATTAACGATAATGTATGTTGGAGTAATCATAACCATCTTAATTGAAAACCGAAATCCTACCAAAACCATTTCTTGGGTACTAGTCATCGTTTTTATCCCTTTTGTGGGGCTAATCCTATATTATCTTTTTGGACAGAAGTTTTCTAAGGTCAAAAAAATGAAACGGATCAACCAGGAACAGACCCTGCGGTTGAAAAAGGAATTCCAGCGGTTGGAGCCATTGATGCAATGGTCCATTCGGAATATACAGAGCAAGATCGGCGACCTATCCCGAGTGTATTCTTATCTCAAGAATGAAAAACTCTCCACACCGACCTTAAATAATGAAGTAACGCTCCTGGTCAATGGTGAACAGATGTTTCCTGCACTTTTGGAATCCCTGGCAGCAGCCAAGCATTCCATCCATATGGAGTTCTATATCTTTGATTTGGACAATATTGGTACCCAAGTCCTGGACTTACTGGAAAAGAAAGCCAATGAAGGGATAATTGTCCGGCTGATCGTGGACAGCTTCGGCTCGCCAAAGGTCGTTCGGTACATGCGGAAAAAGAAAGATAGCAAAATAGAATTCCAGGCTTTCTTACCTGTGACCTTTACCTCGTTGGCAAACTCCAACTTCCGTAATCACCGGAAAATTGCGGTGATCGATGGCTTTGTATGCTATACTGGGGGTATCAATATTTCAGATCGCTATGCCAACCCGAATGAATTTGGTCTGTATTGGCGAGATACCTCGGTGAAGATCGTTGGGAATGTGGGGGCTATGTTCCAGATCAGCTTCTGGAACCAATGGAACCAGACCGACGGCAAACCCTTTAAGTTGGATGATGGATATCTTCGTGAAACTCCTGTTGTGACCGATCAGTTGAGTGCTGTGGCATTGTCTTCCAGTGACCCTGGTTCTATCGGTCCATTTAATATGGAAGCATTGCTCATCAGTATAGGAGAGGCAAGTGAAAGCATTAAATTATGTACCCCATACTTTATTCCTTCAGAAGAATTATCTACCGCACTTAAAACGGCAGCAGCAGCCGGCGTAGATGTCGAATTGATGATCCCTGCTGAAGGTGATTCCTGGTTTGTTCAACATGCAACCTTTTCCTACCTCAAACCACTTCTGGAAAGAGGAGTAAAGGTCTACCAATATGAAAAAGGTTTCTTACATGCGAAAACCTCGATTATTGATGGCAAAATTGCCTATGTAGGAACTGTAAACCTTGATTTCCGAAGTTTTTATATCAATTATGAAGTTGCTGCTGTTATCTCCAATCGAGATTTCTGTAGAGAAATGGAAAAGCAGTATGATATTGACCGTGAAAATTGTGTGCTGATTACCATTAAGGATTGGAAAAAAAGAAAAGCTTGGAAGAGAGGAGTGGATTCCCTTTGCCGATTGCTTGCGCCATTGCTGTAGGTATCTGTTAAATTTCCTTAAGGCTTCCCTCGTTCCCTAAAAATTCAATATATTTAGCTTTTTCAAAATTAAATATTGATGAAGTTAACTAATCGTTTACTTTTAGCCGTCGTAATTTTTACCTCATTATTTACCACAGCTAAGGGCCAAGAAAAACCTGCAATTCCAATCAATACTGCAGTAGAAAATGTTCAAAAATATTTCTCGGTTTACCCAGTGGAAAAAGTGCATTTACACTTTGATAAGCCATATTATGCCGTGGGAGATACATTGTGGTTCAAAACCTATCTAAATACAAATCTATTTAATTACGACCCGAGCAAGATCGTTTATGTCGATGTCATCAACAGCAGGGACTCTCTGATGCAGACCCTAAGGATTCCCATGCAGGAAGGTGCGGGAAAGGGACATTTGGTCCTTGATCCTCAGTTTTGGTCTCAGGACAACTATAGGTTCAGGGCTTATAGCAAGTGGATGATGAACTTTGATATGGGCTACTTTTTCAATAAGGTAGTTCCAATTGGTGATGCAATCAATAAAAAGATGGGTGCCAATATCACCTATCAACAGGAAGGAAACCGAACCAAAGCCACCATTCAATTCAGAGGTCCAGATGGACAGGCATTAGGTCGTAAAAAATTGAATTGGGAAGCCAATGATGGTTGGGATGCCTTTGATAAAGGAAAGGCTGAAACGGATGACCTCGGTCGGATCACGATCAACCTATCCCATAAGGAAAAAGATAAATTCAAGACTGGCCGATTGGTTGTTCAATTGGATGAAGGACAGACAGGTCAATATTCTTTGGCGAATGCCTATCAAGATGTAGATATTCAGTTTTTCCCAGAAGGAGGGGACCTTATCTCTGGAGTTTCCAAAAAGGTTGCCTTTAAGGCCATGGAATCGGGTGGCTCATCCGTTCCGGTTAAAGGGAAAATCATCGATAGCAAAAAGAAAGAGATTGCCAGCTTTGAAGATCTAGGCATGGGTATGGGGTCATTTACAATGATTCCTGTTTCCGGAGAAACCTACAAAGCTGTCGTGACCTTAGGTAATGGAATCGAGAAAACTGTGGACCTTCCGGCCGTTGTAGACGATAAGATCAACGTCGTGGCTGTTTCTCAGGATAATGAATTTATCAACCTAGGACTAGTTACCAATGATCAATATTTCAGCTCCATCCAAAACAAACCTTACTATGTTTTTGGTCAACTGAATGGACATTTGATCTATGCTGCCCAAGCTTCCATTAAAAGTCCGGCAGTATCGGTTAGAATTCCTTTAAAGGAATTACCGAACGGTGTCGTACAGATTACATTGATGACCCCTGATGGACAACCTGTATCCGAGCGTTTGGTGTTTATCCAACCGCAGGAACTGATCGGAATCCAAGTGTCTACTGATAAAACGGACTATGCAAGAAAGGATCTGGTGAAAATGAAACTGAACCTGGATACCAAAGTGGATAGCCTGCCTGGGAACTTCTCTGTTGCTGTCATCGATGAAAGCAAGGTACCTTACAATGATGATAATGATAAAGGTATTGTCAGCAATATGTTGGTTGCCTCGGATTTAAAGGGTTATATCGAAAAGCCAAACTATTACTTCAATCCTAAAAACGAAAACAGATTGGAAGCCTTGGATGCCTTAATGTTGACCCAAGGGTTTAGAAGGTTTGAATATAAGGATCTGGTGAGTGGAAGACTACCGCAAGTGAAGTTCATGCCTGAACAAGGAATTACGATCACTGGCGTCCTTCGCCAAAATACCGGACGTGTCCAGCCTAATGGTGGTTTATTGTTGAATATCCCAGGAGCTGCTATTAAAAAAGATGCTTATACTGATAATTCAGGTAGATATACATTCGAAAACCTAGTCTTTTCGGATTCCCTGAAAGCTACCTTGAATGCTCGAGGTAATGACAACTTCAGAAGTCTGGTAATTACCTTGGATCCAACGCTATTCCCAGAGATTGATCAAGCTAATCCAAATAAGGCCGCAAACATCCAGAATATCGATGAGAACCTAAAAGCATACCTAGACAATAGCAAAAAGGAATTCAGGACGCATAACCTGATCGAGGAAGTCGTGGTAACAGCAACCCAAGAGAAAAAGCAGACCAGTAAGGACTTCTCGGCATTGACGGGGCTTTCCATGCCTGAACACCGTATAGAAGGAAGCCGTTTCAATGGCTGTAATGTCTTGAGCATGTGTTTAAATACGATGTTGACAGGGATTACCTATGATGTCAATACCCAGAAATATTATATCACCAGAAATTTCAACCAAGGCAGCCGTGTACCCGTACAGTTCTTCCTGAATGGTATGCCAATAGACGAGCCTTCCATCAACTCGATTCAGGTAGCTGATATCGAGGCTATCGAGATCTTTATGCGTGATGACCTGGGTACCGTAAGAAACCTGTACAACAATGATGGTGTAGTTTCGATCATCACCAAGAAAGAGAAAAAACAACCTCGTATGACCATGGCACAGATTGAAGCCATGTTGCCTAAATCAAACGTAATCGACTTCTATCCGCTAGGATATGTGAAGGAACGTAAATTCTACGAGCCGAAGTATAAAACAGCAGAGTCAAAAAATACCAATGACTACAGAACAACAGTTTATTGGAACCCAGATGTACGTGTAGATTCGAAAGGTGAAGTTAACCTGGAATTCTTCAATGCTGATGGAACCGGTAAATACAAGGTAGTCGTGGAAGGTAATGACCTTCAGGGAAATGTCGGTAGACAGATCTACTATTACAATGTGAAATAACGAATTTCCTTATAAACAGAAAGGGCAGCAATTAAGATTGCTGCCCTTTCTGTTGTTATACAAAAATTATTTGCTAGTCTTTACCCGCATGTTGAATAGAATGGCCAGGATAATCAATCCAATTCCCAATAGGGAATATAAACTGTATGTTTCTTCGAAAAAGAAGAATCCAATGCCCAGTGCGTAAACCACACCTAGGTAAGTTAAACTCGATACCTTTGAAAGATTAGCGGTCTGATACGAAAGCGTCATATAATATTGGGCCAATTGGGTTAAGATACCCACCAATAACAGATAAAACCAATCAATGCCCTGTGGTGTTTTCCAATCGAAAATACTATAGATTCCGACAAATGGAATCGTGATCAATGGAAAGTAAAAAATGATAACCAAGGGATGCTCACTGGTTTTGATCTTCGCAATGATATTATAGGCAATGGCTGCAAACAATGCAGACATCAAGCCCACCGCCAAATCAAAATTGGATATCCTGGAATCAAAACCCTTCATCATCAAAACACCTGCGATCGCCATTCCAAAGAACAGAAACTGAATAGGCTTCACATACTGTTTGACCATGAAGATCCCCAGAATGGTCGTAAATAGAGGAGCTGTATAATTGATGGTCACTGCAGAGGCCAATGGGATATTCTGCAAGGTATAAAAAGAACCTACCAACCCTAAACAGCCGGCAATTCCCCTTGCAATCAGCAATTTCTTATTATTTCCAAAAACAGGGATGTTTTGTTTTCTCAGGATGGCATAGGAAGCCAGTAGACTGATGACTGAACGGAAAAGTACCACTTCCATGGTAGGAAGATGCGAAACCAACTTGACACTAATATTCATTAGGGCGAAGAAAAAGCCCGCCAATAACATGTATTGGATGCTTTTTTGATCTTCCACTACTGAACTGGGTCGCTATGTTTCTTTACTACTTCCCTAATTCCAGTTTCAGGGTCAATTTCCAATTCCGTCTGTTTTACTAACACAGCAAATGAAGCTGGTTGAATTCCTTTGCCATATTTGATGGCGTATTCTTTCGTAAACTCGGCTCCAAAGTACAGAATGGCAGCAGAGTAATAAACCCAGGCCAATAAGATAATAATGGATCCTGCGGCTCCATACGAGCTGGCAGTGATGTTCTGTGAAAGGTATAAGGAGATCAGGAACTTACCGAACATAAATAACAAGGCGGTAAAAAGGGCTCCGCCCAATATATCCTTAAATCGAACCTTCGCATCTGGAAGGAAGGCATAGATAATTCCAAATAAAGACGAGATCACCAAAAAGGTAATGGCCGTATTCACCCAATCGATCAAACTGATATCCCAATTTTCCATAAACTGATTGAAATAGCTCGTCATCACGCCAATCAAACTGGAGATAATCAATGATGCCAATAACAGGAAAACAAGTCCTAGGATCATGGAGAATGAAATCAACCTGTTGATGATCAATTTCAACCAACCTTTCTTAGGTTTAGGCTTTACTTTCCAGATGGAATTGATTGAATTTTGGATATCCACAAAAATAGTGGTCGAAGTGAACATCAAGGTGCCTGCACCGACGATGATTCCAATATTGGAGCGGCTAGAAAGGGATAGATTATGTACGGTAGATTCCAGCAAGGTGGCTATTTCTTTTCCAAACAATTGATTCAGCTCATCAATGACCTGCTCACGCGCACCTTCGCTACCATCTAGGGCACTGCCATAGAAAAATCCCAGTGTCCATGTTAAAATCAACAGAAGTGGACCAATCGAGAATACGGTGTAATAGGCAAGTGAAGCGGCTAGCTTCATGCAGTTGTCATCAGCAAATGCATTACCTGCATTCAATAGTAGTTGCCAGAATTCCTTTATCTTGGTCCAAATTGTTTTTAGCATAGATTATCCCTGTTCAGAATAGATTGATTTTATTACCTCTTCATTCTTTTGCAGGATAACTTTACGTTTAAGGCTTAACTTCGGAGTCAACTCACCAGCGTCGATGGTCCACTCTTTCGGCAACAACTTAAACTTCTTCACCTGCTCCCAATGCCCAAAGTTAGCCATTGCCTGTGATATAACCTGTTCGTATTTAGATAAAATGTCGGTATTCTTGATCAAGTCCTCTTTTGAACTGAAGCTGATCCCTTTGTGATTGGCATATTTTTCAAGCTCTTCATATGCCGGAACGATCAATGCCGCTGGGAAACGTTGGTTCTCACCAATGACCATCACCTGGGCAATCAGGGTAGATTCCATCAATTTATTTTCTAAAACTTGAGGGGCAACATATTTACCTCCCGCGGTTTTGAACATCTCTTTTTTACGATCGGTGATTCTCAAGAAACCATCTGGAGTCAGTTCACCAATATCGCCGGTATGCAAATATCCATCTTCGGTAAAGGCTTCTTTGGTCGCCTCATCGTTATGGTAGTAGCCACTGGTCACACTTGGTCCTTTTACCAGGATCTCTCCATCCTGAGCGATCTTAACATCCAGGTTGTTCAATACGCGTCCAACTGTTCCAAACTTCACATCTTCTTCCTTCCAGGAGTTCACGGCAATTACCGGGGAAGTTTCGGTCAATCCGTAACCTTCCAAAACCTTGATGCCTGCCGCCCAGAACACCCTTGCCAAACGCTCCTGCAAAGCTGCACCACCAGAAATAATCAATTTGATGTTTCCACCTAATGCGTCCTTCCATTTTGAAAAGATCAATTTCCTGGCAATGCCCAATTGGAAGTTGTAGAACCCGGAGTTCTTTTTAGGTTCTTGATAACGTAAGCCCAAGTTCAATGCCCAGAAGAACAATGATTTCTTGATGCCGGTAAGGTTCTTGCCTTTCTCAACGACCTTATCATATACTTTTTCCAATACACGTGGTACTGTCGTAAATAGATCTGGTTTTACATCATTGATGTCGACCACGATATTATCCAGGTTTTCCGCATAATAGATCTGCACCCCTTTGGAAAGGTACAGGTACACTACCATTCGCTCAAAGATGTGGCATAATGGCAAGAAACTCAATGCTTTCTTGTATTCATCGGTCACCAAATGGTTACATGCCTCCACATTGGAAATGATATTGTTATGGGATAGGAAAACACCTTTGGGTTTACCCGTTGTGCCTGAAGTATAGATCAAGGTCAATAGATCCTCAGGTTGCACTGCGTCTCTATGGACTTGCAGGTCCTGGTCGTTTTGTTTACCAAGTCCCAAAACTTCAAGATAGTTCTTGCGGTCTTGGATATCATCAAACGTAAAAACCTCTAACTCTTGGTTGTTCTCCTTCAATGCCAGGTCAGCTTTCTTCGCAAGTTCTTCATTGCTTACAAACAAAAGCTTTGCGCCAGCATCATTCAGGATATAGATGAGGTCCTGATTGGAAAGGGTAGGGTATAAGGGCACTGTCGCCACACCCAATTGGTTACAGGCAAAGTCAATGAAATTCCATTCCGGTCTATTACCGGACATCAAGGCAATACGATCGCCTTTCTGAATCCCTTTTGCCAATAATCCCTTACTAATATTATCGATGATTTCTACAAACTCTTGGGTGGAATAGGTCTTCCAACCATTCTTTGAGCGGCCAGCAACCATGATCTCTTTGGAAAATTCCTTCTGATAGTTACTGATTAAATCAAATAATCTTTTATTATTGCTCATAATGTTTATCTCCCCTTAAAAATACAAAATTGGTTATACATATCTAGGTAATGACTAATATATAATTTTTTAAAGAAAAACTATGCTTGCAGAATAATTTTTGACTTTACTTATACCGAAAATCGGTTTTAAGCGTTTAAAAAATTAATAGTACTTTTGAGGAATAGAAATTTGTTTTCAATGAAAAAAATCTTACAACTAACACTAGTTTTTATCGCTTTTATTGCATCAACTAACCTTGCCAACGCGCAGCTGCAATCTCAACATGCCATCGGTGCCAGATTTGGTTCGGCTACTGGATTAACATATCGTTATACAATGAATCCTAACAAGGCTTTGGAAGGAATTCTGAGTATTCAGGGCAACTCGGAATACAGCAGGTTCCGCTTGGTAGGTCTCTATGAAAACCACTTGCCATTGTACAATGATTTCTCCTGGTTCTGGGGATTCGGTGGTTCGGTAGGTTCATATACCAGTAAAGCATTTACCAACAAAGAAGGGCAACGTTTTGACAAACATTCCGAAATGGCCCTGAGTGTTGATGGTATCGTAGGGGTGGAATACAAAATTCCGCAAGCTCCACTAGCATTGTCACTAGATATCAAACCTTATTTCGACTTCCTTCAAGAAAGCGGATTCAGGATTTGGGATGGAGTGGGATTCTCCATAAGATACACGTTTTAACAACGAACAAGGCCTTGCTTCAAAAAGCAAGGCCTTGTTCGTTGTTACAGTATTTAGTAATAAGTATTTAGTATTTAGACCTAGGGCTCCGTCATCGTTACTTTGTACTCCATAATATCATTCAGCAATTCTGAAAATGATATTGTTTTCCATTTAGTAAGGGTAAATAGGAAGCTATACAGTCTAACTATTAATTACTAAATACTTTAGTAATAAGTATTTAGTAGTTAGACCTAGGGCTCCATCATGGTTTCTTTGTACTCCAAAATATCATTCAGCAATTCTGAAAATGATATTGTTTTCCATTTAGTAAGGGTAAATAGCAAGCTATACAGTCTAAATACTAAATACTAAATACTAACTACTAACTACTAAATTCTAAAGTGCCTTCTCCGTATCCACCGCATTATGCTCCCGGTATACTTTTTCGCCAATTACGCCTTCGTCCCCGAGTGCCCTGCCTTTGATCAGCCAGGATATCCCGAACATCCAAAGGGCTAAGGCTTCAAAAACGAGGGTAGAATAGGGGAACAGCTTTAGAGGGACCATAACTACGCAAAGTATTATGCCATAGCCACAGAATCTGTAGATGCGGTTTTCATTGAACATACTGACCGGAATATCGGAGTTTTTCTGTTGCCCGATGGTAAAGACATTGATGGATAATAGGGCAAAAATGGAAAACAACACTGCCGCAAAGGCATAGTGTAACCAAGTTAAGCTAAAGTTGATCAAGGTACATTTCAGGCAGGAGTCCGAAATTGGATCTGTTGGGATAAATGCAACCCCGAAAGCCATGATCCCGGCAACATTCGTAAGTAAATTGTCGTTCTTGAGAATTGACCTGTTCCCATTTCCTTTATAGCAGATCAAAAACAAGCCTACAGCACATAATGTACCCGTAAAGATTTCCCGAAGGTTGGTATAGTAATAATGGCTGATGGAGGGCTGTATTTTGGTCGCAAAGAATTTAATTAAAGATAGCAGGACTAAAATGGTCGGGAGAAAAATCCCTAGATAACCAATTGCCCTTCGGAGACGCCGATAGGCATATAGGTTGTGGTTTTGAATGGGTTTTATTTGCATGGCCGTAATTGGTTAAACGGGACGGAACCTGAAATTGGTCTTAGGTTCGATTCTGTTAATTGTGTGCCATTAAAAATAAAGAAAAAATTCAAATAAATTATTGATAATGAGTGGTTAATTGCTTTGGATGAGCGAAAACAAAATACCCAGCAACGAAAGGGATTCGATTGCTGGGTATTTCTACTTTTCAAGATTATAAAGAAAGCCAGATATTACCTAACCTTCTTTGTTCTTCTGTGCTGTCTTCTTTTCTTTCAATAACGTAGGAAACTTTTTCACTAGCTTTCAACTGGATCGTGATTTCACGCATCAGGCCATCTCTAGCGACCAGGATCTGCAAAGGATCACCAATCTTGCTGTTGATCACAGCCTGGTCCAGTTCTCTACCCATAGGATCCAAGCGATTTCCGTTGACTGCCACGATTTCATCATCTACATTCAATCCATCCAGCCAAGCAGCGGAATTGCGGTCAACATTCTTGATGATGGTACGTCCATCCTGATGCGAAACCTTGATCCCTATGCTAGGTGTCTGGTTTTCCTTATTGATGTCAATGAACTGATAACCTATCGCGTTGAAATAAGCATTATAGTCAATTTCTTCTGTGGTATAGACTGCGTCAAAAATCTCCTTCAGGGAGATTCCGGAAACCTCTTCTGCCAAGTCTTGGAATTCCTTTTCGCTGATTCCCCTGTTCTCAATCAGGTAATATTTTTCATAGGCCGCTTTCAGGACATTGTCCAAACGTTTGCTGCCATTGGTCTTCGCAATGATGCTGATGTCAATCATCGTGGCCAACATAGCTCCTTTGTTGTAATAGGAGATGCTGACATTGGATGAGTTTTCATCGGGGCGGTATTGTTTGATCCAGGTGTCAAAACTGGAAAGTCCCACCGATTGAACCTTGTGTCCAGGGCGGTTCAATACCAGATTGAATTCCGAAACCAATTCATTTAGATACTCCTGTTCATTCCTAAATCCGCATCTACGCGTAATTAGGTTGTCGTAATAGGCGGTAAAACCTTCAAAGATCCATAATAATGGGGTGTAGTTTTCCACATCATAGTTGAATGGACCCAAGTTCGCGGGTCTCAAACGCTTGACATTCCATAAGTGGAAATACTCATGGGCTACCAAGCTCAAGAAATTATTATAGGTGATGTTATTGGAATAAGCGGACCTGGATGCTGCCAAGACCGTCGAGTTCAAGTGTTCCAAACCACCGTGCGAACTTTGATAATTATGGGTAATAAATACATATCGGTCATTCGGATTCGATCCCCAGATCGCCGTTTCTACTTCCACAATCTTTGTGATATCTTCTGACAAGCGATCTTTATCGTAATTGGCCGTTCCAACCATCGCAAATTCATGGGGTATACCCGCAGCATTGAACGTCCAGCTATCCTGATTACCGATCTCCAGCGGAGAATCAAAAAGGATATCGAAATTCTCTGCAAAGAAGAGATTGAGTTTGCCCTCTACCAATTCCAAACCTGTAGATATCTTTTTCCAGGAACTTGGCAGATCAACCTGAACCGTTGAAGCATGGTCCAAATAGCCGTCCACGAACAGGAAAGTCCCTGCTGGGCTGATAAAGGCATGTTGGTCATCCACAAAATTGGTACGCACGGAGCGTTCAAAGCTATAAACACGATAGGATACCTTTACCTGCGAACCCTTGGAATGAACTCTCCAGGTATTCTTGTTGATCTTGTCAAATTCAAGGAGGTTACCATTCGTATCTTCCATCTTCATCTGCTCCACGTTTTTTGCAAATTCACGGATGAGGTAGGAACCAGGTGTCCAGACCGGCATTTTGAGGTCAAGGTAATCTTGGTCAAATCCTTCAAGGATCATTCGGACCTCCACATAATGTGCCTGAGGCTCAATAAAAGATAATTGGAACTGTATACTGCTATTACTCATAATTCTTTAACGTAAAAAGGGAAACCTTGTTTGGCATCCCTTATTTTCTTTTATAAACTTCAAAAGTATAGTCGAACTTATGCTTTTCATCCTTCTGATGGGCATCTTGACTGACCAACTCCCATTCATTCTCTGGCAGTTCCGGAAAATAGGCGTCCGCATCCGGAATATTGGTGTGCACCCTGGTCAATAGGACTTCATCTGCAATGGGCAAGGATTGCTTGTAGATCTCTGCTCCGCCGATGATAAATATTTCCTGTTCATCCCTGCAATAATTAATTACCGCTTGGATGCTGTTTGCGACATCAACTTCCTCTGCCCTAAATTGAGGCTGTCTGCTGATGACGATATTCCTTCTGCCTGGCAAGGCTTTACCAATGGACTCAAAGGTCTTCCGGCCCATGACAATGGAATGATCCATGGTCTTGGCCTTGAAGTATTTGAAATCATTGGGTAAATGCCAAGGCATTTGGTTACCTTTTCCAATTGCATTATTCTCGGCTGCCGCCACAATAAATGTAACTTTAGGATAACTCATTTAAATGTTTTAGTTTTTATTATACAGCTACTGGAGCTTTGATATGCGGATGATGTTCGTAATTCACCAATTCAAAATCCTCAAACTTGAAATCAAAGATGTCTTTCACATCAGGGTTGATCCTCATTTGCGGAAGTGGTTTCGGATCGCGTGACAATTGCAGTTCGGTCTGCTCAAAATGGTTGCTGTAGATATGCGCATCACCAAGGGTATGGACAAAATCTGCCGCTTCCATATCGCATACCTGCGCCACCATCATGGTCAATAGGGCATAGGAAGCAATGTTGAACGGTACGCCCAAGAAAATATCTGCACTGCGTTGGTATAATTGGCAGGATAGCTGCGGTTTTAAGATCCCTTTCTCAGGTTGCGCCGGCGCTACATAGAACTGAAAAAAGGCATGACATGGAGGCAAAGCCATATTTTCGATTTCCGCAACGTTCCATGCCGAAACAATGATCCTACGGGAGTCCGGTGATTTTTTCAACTGATTGATCACTTGGCTGATCTGGTCGATATGACGGCCATCAGGAGTAGGCCATGAACGCCATTGTGAGCCATAAACTGGACCTAAATTGCCGTTTTCATCCGCCCATTCGTCCCAAATGCTTACACCGTTTTCCTTGAGATATTGGATGTTGGTCTCACCTTTCAGGAACCAGATCAACTCATGGATAATGGAGCGTAAATGTAACTTTTTGGTCGTTACAAGGGGGAATCCTTCTTTTAGATTGAAACGCATTTGATACCCAAATACACTTTTTGTTCCTGTTCCAGTTCTGTCCGTCTTTTCAACACCAGTCGTGTATACGTGTTCAAGTAAGTCTAAATATTGTTTCATTGGTTTCCCTTGATTTTTTTCTCCTACGAAGATACCCTTTTTTTTGAAATTGCATTTTGCTTTTTGGGGCCTTTGCGGAAGTTTCCCGTTTTTTTACAATCCCAGGTTAATCATTAAAATATCACAATTCATCAATACTTAACATTTTGCATCATTTTGTGTATTTTTGCAAAATATTATGGGAAAAAAAGTTGCTTTCTATACGTTGGGTTGTAAGCTGAATTTTTCAGAAACCTCCTCTATAGGTCGTATCTTTAAGGATGCGGGTTATGAAACTACGCCTTTCAACAGCGCGGCAGATGTTTATGTGATCAATACATGTTCGGTGACCGATCATGCTGACCGCAAGTGCCGAAAGGTCGTAAAGGAAGCCCTGAAGCATTCCCCAAATGCCTATATTACCATTGTTGGCTGTTATGCGCAGCTCAAACCTAAGGAGATTTCTGAAATCCCGGGTGTGGACATGGTATTAGGTGCTGCCGAAAAATTCAACATCATTGAACATATCGATGACCTGACCAAGAACGAAAAAGCAGTGGTCCATAATGCCCCTATCGACGAAACCAATCAGTTTGTTTCTGCATTCTCCATCGGCGACCGTACCAGGACCTTTTTGAAAGTTCAGGATGGTTGTGATTATTCCTGTACCTTCTGTACGATTCCTTTGGCACGTGGCGCCAGCCGTTCGGGCAAGATTGAGGACATTGTGCGTCAGGCTGAAGAGATTGCCGCTTCCGGCGTCAAAGAAATCGTGCTGACTGGCGTGAATATCGGTGACTACGGCATCCGTGACGGCAAGCGCCAAGATCGCTTCGTGGATCTGGTGAAAGCATTGGATGAGGTGGAAGGAATCGATAGGATCCGTATTTCTAGCATTGAACCCAACCTATTGACCAATGAGATCATCGAATTTGTAGCACAGTCCAAAAGATTTGTGCCACATTTCCACATGCCTCTACAGTCAGGTAACAATAAGGTCCTAGCACAAATGAGACGCCGATACAAACGTGAACTGTATAGCGAACGCGTTGCTAAGATCAAATCTCTGATGCCTAACTGCTGTATCGGGGTGGATGTTATCGTCGGTTTCCCAGGGGAGACCCGTGAGGATTTTATAGATACATACAACTTCTTGAATGAGATGGATACCTCTTACCTGCATGTATTCACTTATTCAGAACGTGAAAATACCATTGCCGCTCAAATGGAAGGTGCCGTACCGGGTTCCCAGCGAAGCGATAGAAGCAAGATGTTGCATATCCTTTCAGAAAAGAAACGTAGAGCCTTCTACGAATCACAGTTAGGTTCTATCGATGAGGTTCTGTTTGAAGGTGATATCAAAGATGGTTATATGCATGGCTTCTCCAAGAACTATGTGAAAGTGCGTACGCCTTATGATCCTTTGTTGGTAAACGAGGTTGTTCCCGTTAAGTTCATTTCCATTTCTGAAAATGGGGATGTGGATATCGAGGAATTGCCAGAGGTATTAGCGCATTAATCGGATAGTATACCCCAATTTTTTTTAGATTTTATTCTGACTTGGTTCGAGTCTCATTCGAGACATATTCGGAAACGTTCGGATTGGATAGAATTATTTCTAACCATTTCCCGAATGTGTCTCGAAGCAATCTCGAATAAGGTCAAGATTTAGACCTTTCCTTTTGGTCTAAATCCTGCCTTTTCTTTAGCTGTTTTTGGGTCCTTTTTTATGGGGATTAATTTCTAGGCCAAGTTGAATTAGAGCTG
Source organism: Sphingobacterium sp. NPDC055431 (assembly GCF_053644255.1). Taxonomy (NCBI): domain Bacteria; kingdom Pseudomonadati; phylum Bacteroidota; class Sphingobacteriia; order Sphingobacteriales; family Sphingobacteriaceae; genus Sphingobacterium; species Sphingobacterium sp. NPDC055431. Next base: position 42,042 of record NZ_JBSHLH010000022.1, on the reverse strand, counting down.
CTAAGCATTTCTTCTTCTGAAGCTGTCAAACTCTTTGTGAAGTCGCATCAACTTGAAGGTTGAACTGATCAGCTCATTGGTTTCGAGAAGAATGGAGAAATACAGTCTACTGTTCTTAGGGCTGTTTTCAGAAGTCCTGATACGGTCTATCTGTTTGTCCAATAGATTGTTGATGTATTCTTGGATATCTTCTCTTTCTTTAATGATCTCATCAATCTTACTGAAATCCAGTCGTTTATAGGTCATGTTGATTTTTGAGAACCATTCAGCGATTCTTTCCACCACATATTTTAAGTCTTTTGCCTGGCTGATCTTCAGCGGTTTGTGGTTATTGTCCACATGCGACATGGCATTGGAGTTGATGACCGCTACGTTTTCTACCATATCCTGTTGATAACCTAAAGATATGATATAATAACGGCTTCCCTTCACGGAATTATCATCCAAACTACGGATATAATCATACATCGCGTTGTTGGTTGAATTCAGGTCGTTCTGCAGTTTCTTGATCAACTTTTTATTGCTTGTCAGGGCATCCAGGTCTTCCTTGATCAGGGAGTCTATGGCTTCCTTGAAGAATAGGTTGGTCTTGGAGAACGTTTCACTGATCTGTTGGGCAGAGGTTTCAATTACCTGCTGTAGACCGATGATATCGCCTTTTTCCAGGTTCAGTTCCTGTAATGCCTTTGCCTTGATCTTGCGGTCATGGCTCTTTGCATTTCTATAAAGCAATAGGGCAAGTACGATCAGGGAGATCACAAAAGTGACGATTCCGCCAATCTTTAGGAAGAACGCGAAGATTACCGCTCCCGCGAATGCACAACCCGCAGTCACGAACCAACCGCCGATAACGTGGAATACTCCCGAAACCCTATAAACTGCACTCTCACGGCCCCATGCACGGTCTGCAAAGGCAGTACCCATGGCCACCATAAAGGTTACATAGGTGGTCGAAAGGGGAAGTTTCATGGATGTACCTAGGGCGATCAGGCTGGAAGCAACCATCAGGTTGACCGAAGCGCGGATCATATCAAACATTGGTTCATCTTTTGACTTCTTTTTCTTTCTATGAGCAGTTAACAGTGGGTTTTCAAATTTTTTGTCCAAGCTTGCCTGCAAGGTCCTCGGCATCAGGTAAGTCAAACCTGAACCAAGTTTGATAAATCCTCTTACAATGCTACGGGATAGCATATTGGATTTAAATTTCTCGTTACCATCACCTTGATTGGAAAGGCTCATTTCCGTCTCAATAACGGTTTTGGCCTTTTTGGAGGTCCATAAGGTAATGACCATTACGATACCTGCAGTTAATAAGATCCAGGTAGGGGCAACTATATCACTGGATGCCAATGCATCCATCATATAGTTGTCCGGGTCGGCTCCAGGGATCGATTGGAAGAACTCTACCGATTGAGCTGCGGCAACTGGTACACCGATAAAGTTTACCAAGTCATTCCCCGCGAATGAAAGCGCTAACGCAAAGGTTCCAATTCCAATGATCACCTTCAGGATATTATATCCCAACAGGTTGATGATATAGCTTAGGATGGTGAAGACTACAAATGATCCACCCAATAGGAGCAATTCATGCGTCTGAACCCAGTCTTTGACATCTGAACCAATGAACGATACACCTTTCATCCCTTTGATCAGGATAAAATAAGAGATAGAAGCCATGGCGATTCCCCCAAAGAAAACCCCAATGGTCTTTAGTTTCTTTTCAAACTGGAAAGTGAACAGAACCCTGGAAATATACTGTACAGCCATACCGACCGTAAAGGAAATGACGACGGAGAGTAGGATACTGTAGACAATCTCAGAGGCTTTTTCCGTATTGATATAGGTAGAAAGGGTAGACCAATCTCCGTTCTTAATAGCGATATTATAGATAGCCAAACAGATCGCAGCACCTAAGAGCTCGAACACGATGGATACCGTGGTTGAAGTTGGCAGGCCGAAATAGTTAAAGACATCCAATAGAATGATATCCGTAATCATGACGGCGAGGAATATGGTTATTACATCATCAAAAGAGAATTTACTGGGGACATAGATCCCGCTCCTGGCGATTTCCATCATACCGCTTGAAAAGACCGATCCAAAAAGGATCCCCAAACTGGCAATGATCATGATGCTTTTGAAAGGGATGGCTTTTGATCCAATGGCTGAATTCAGGAAGTTTACAGCATCGTTACTAACACCGACCATCAGGTCTATGATTGCCAGGACAGCAAGCGTGATGAGTACGAGATAAAGGTAGTTCTCCATAATGTATATGTTTTCAATCTAGATTGTTATGGGTGATCAGACTAAAACTGAAATATAATTTCTAAAACTGCAAGTATAGGGTAAAAACCTTAAAATTTAGCTATTTGTTTTCAAATTATTCTTCCAGAATATCGTTAAAAGAATAAAAATAACGCCTATCCATTTGACCCAGCTGACCGACTCTTGCAGGACCAGGTAAGACATACAGACGGCTACCGGGAGCTCTACGGCACTTAGTACGGCGCCAAGGGAATACCCCACTTTAGGCATGCCGTAAGCAAAGAGCAACGGTGGAATGACCGTTCCGAAGATGGACAGCAACATGCCATAAGGTAAAATTCCCATGAACGTTTCGCTGCCGAACAAACTGAAGGGTTGTAAGGTGACCATAATCAGGAATAAGGCACCACTGATCATCATGGCGCTTTTATGGATCGGATGGTAATCATTGCCCACACGGCCGTTGACAATCATAAAGACAGAGTAGGCGGTTGCAGCAAGCATGCCGTACCCAATCCCCAGTAAAGAAAAGGATTCCAAAGGTTCCTCGATCATGCCAGTAGCGAAGACCGTACCGGCAAGGATGGCTATGATAACGATGATTTGGCTAAGCTGAGGTTTTACCTTGAAGAAAACCAGTTCGATAATCTGTCCGATCCAGATGTATTGCATCAGGAGGACGATGGCCAAGGAAGCTGGGACCAGTTCTACACATTTATAGTACAATATGCTGACCATGCCCGTACTTACCCCACTCAGGTAGATTTTCCATTTAGGGCTTAATGGGGTCTTGGATTTCTTTTGTTGTTGGGAGTTTTTTATGAGGAGCCAAGCTAGCCAAAGAAAGACAACCCCTAATAGTGCTTGAATCCCTGTGACTTCGCCAAGGTTATAACCTTGTGCATAGGCTTTTTTAACAAAGGTGGATAGAATTCCGAAGCTCGCGGCTCCAAGGAATACGGCTATTGCGCCTTTTGTTTTATTCATGGCGCAAAAGTAAATTAAATAAGTACTAAGCGCTAAGGATAAAAACAGTTGATGACACAGAAAAGACAAATCCATTCGTACAGGTAAAAATTAGCGCGCATAAAATTTGGTTGTCGTGACAAATAATTTCCGTTCAAATCCTGTTTTTAAGGATTAATAACCTATATTGTATGGCTTTGGCAATAAAGTAAGTCACATTTGTGGAAAAAAACAGGTGGGCTTTGATGGAATAGCTTGATATTTTTGGTTTGGAGGTTTTGGATGAAGATTAATTACAGCTTATTACTTTTTCTTTTGGCGGCGGTCTTGTTGAGTTCCTGTGGGGCGAAGCGAAAAACTGCCGGAGGAGGTTCTTATGGAAATGTAAAGCCCAAGAAGGGAGCTCCGATTTCGGATGCCAGTGATGCCCGAGGGGTGGAGTATTCTGGGAACAAGCTGGAAAACTATGCCGAGTTGTTGGGCGTGAAGACCAAGGATCTCGATAACAAGAACCTATACCTAATGATCGATGAATGGATGGGCACGCCGCATCGAATGGGGGGTATGGATAAACGCGGGGTGGACTGTTCGGGTTTTGTGACCCTGATGTACGATAGGATCTATGGCAAGGAGCTGCCAAGAACTTCAAGGGACATGGCTGACAATGTGAAGCGGAAGTATGAGAAGCAATTGAAGGAGGGGGATCTGGTGTTCTTTTCCTTTGGCGGTCGGAATATCGACCATGTGGGTATTTACCTGCACAATGGCAAGTTTGTGCATGTATCCACGCGCAAAGGTGTTATCATCTCCAACCTGAACGATAGTTGGTATTATAAATATTTCAAGCGCAGCGGAACGCCAAAGAGTTAGTGGCTGCTGTTTTATGACAGTATTATGTCCGATATTCGGCTTTATTCTCAAATTAGCCTGTTAAAATCTGTACAAATCCCTATTTTTGTGCACATTTTATAGCATATCATGTCAGAAAAAACTAAAAAGATTTTCTTAGGGCTATGTGTAGTAGTTCCATTCTTAATTTACTGTGTTTATTACTATTCGGCGATGGTGAAAAACGCACCATACCGTTATTCTGATTTCGATCATATCGAAATTACCTATGGATTTCCAGATTCCATGCTGAACCATTTCAATTCCAAGACACAGGAATATGATTACCTTACAAAAGACAACAAGTTGGTAAAGGATAGCTTGAAACTTCGTGACAATGACCTGTTGTATCTGCACAGGAAAGCACAGGAGTTGGGCTTCTGGAATTTACCGGACGATATGACGGTGGACCTCAGCAAGAGACCGGCTGGCGAGCGCAAGCCAAGGTACAAGCTGACCTTCGCCTATAAAGAAAAAACGAAGACTGTAACCTTTGATCCGGATTATCCGGGGCCAGACAAAATGGTTGAAGCGGGCCGTACCACGATCGATGAGGTGGTAAGGATGTTGGCGACGGCAAAGGCGAGATAAAAGGAAATTTATTATTTAATTTTCTCTTAACAGTAACTTTAACCAATAGCCCTACTTTTGAGTCAAGTAATTTGTTTCAATAAATTGTTTGGTGATTTAAAGGTTATTAGGTAAAACAATTAAGAAAAAGGGTCGATGTGATATCGGTCCTTTTTTTTATTTATTGAATCTCGATTAATCCCCTGTAAACTAAAAAGATGCTCTGTTCCCTTTTGGAAAAAAAGGATGACTTCCATTTTTGTGGCGATAATTCTACCATTATTTTATGAGGTAATTATTGATATTAATTGTTAATTTGTGTCCAAATAATAAATTATGGAAACAAAAACATTATCTAAATTCATTGCTGAACTGATTGGAACATTCGGTTTGGTATTGTTTGGCTGTGGTGCTGCAGCTGTTGCCGGAGGTGATACGCTAGCGCATACATCTGGCCTAGGGTTATTGGGGATTTCCTTGGCTTTCGGTTTATCCGTGGTAGTTTTCGCCTATGCAATTGGCGGCGTATCGGGTTGTCATATCAATCCGGCGGTTACCTTGGGTGTCCTGGTCTCGGGAAGGATGTCTGGAAAGGATGCTATAGTTTATATTGCTGCCCAGGTATTGGGTGGTATCTTAGGAGCCTTTGTGTTGAAGACCATTTTGTCGGGTCAGATTGCTGGTTTCAGCGCTGGCGAATGGGCGTATGGGTCGAATGGCTGGGGCGCAGGTTATCAGAATGAGTATGGAATGATGGCAGCATTTATTACCGAAACGGTATTGACAGCCCTGTTCCTGTTCGTTATTCTGGGAACCACATCAAAACTTGGAAATGGAACGATGGCTGGTTTGGCTATCGGTTTTTCCTTGGTTTTGATCCACATGGTTGCTATTCCTATCACAGGGACTTCAGTGAATCCTGCTAGAAGCCTTGGCCCTGCGATCTTTGCAGGTGGAAATGCAATTTCTCAAGTTTGGTTGTTCTTGGTCGCTCCGTTTGTTGGTGCCGTAATCGGTGCCGTACTGTGGAGATTGGTGCAGAACGAACCGAAAAGTGCGTAATTGAAAATATTATTTTGATTAATTTAAATGAAAGAGTTGCTCCATTGGGCAACTCTTTTTTGTGGGTAGGGGAATGGGTAGGGGATTTGAACCAGGATGAAAGGGATTCGAGGATGGGCCATGATCGTAACTCAAGGCTCCTTGGAGGTTAAGGGAAATGTTTTTTTGTTTTTGATTCTGAACGATCAGTGAGGAATCTGTACGGTTTTCCTTCAACATGTCCTGTCATCCTGGAACGAAGGTGCAGGAACTATTCGGCAATACAAGCTTTTATGGATTTGATCACCTTCATTGTAAAATCCCCCATCTATGTTGTACAGCAATACAAGCTTTTCTGAGTTTAATCTCCTTTCATCGTACAATCCCCCGTCATCGTTGTTCGCTCTTCATTCGCTCATCAAGAGAAATGTTTCCAAAACGGTTTTTGCTTGTGCCAAACTTTGAAAATGATTATCTTCGTGCATGGATAATTTCATTGTCTCTGCGCGGAAATATAGGCCGGTCACATTTGACTCGGTGGTAGGGCAGCAACACATTACCGGAACACTTAAGAATGCAATACATAACAACCAGTTAGCTCAGGCATTTCTGTTCTGTGGACCTCGTGGTGTTGGTAAAACTACCTGTGCCCGTATTTTGGCAAAGACAATTAACTGTGAGCATATCACGGAATCGAATGAAGCCTGTGGGCAATGTGATAGCTGTAAGTCTTTCCAGAATGGGAATTCCTTCAGTATCCATGAGCTGGATGCGGCATCCAACAACTCGGTTGACGATATCCGTTCCTTGATCGATCAGGTGAGGATCCCACCTCAAACAGGTAAATACAAGATCTATATCATTGATGAGGTTCACATGCTTTCGCAACAGGCTTTCAATGCTTTTTTGAAAACCTTGGAAGAGCCACCTTCCTATGCGATCTTTATCTTAGCTACCACGGAAAAACATAAAATCCTTCCTACCATTCTTTCCCGTTGTCAAATCTTTGATTTCAACAGGATCAAAGTGGAGGATATGGCGAACCATCTTGCTGGCATTGCGGAAAAAGAAGCGGTGACCTATGAGATGGATGGCTTGCATGTCATTGCGCAGAAAGCTGATGGCGGTCTACGTGATGCACTTTCGATGTTTGACCAGATCGTTAGTTTTTCCAATAAGAACCTGACCTACCAAGCTGTAATCAACAACCTAAATATCTTGGATTATGATTACTACTTCCAATTGATGGATGCCATCGCCAGACAGGATGCTGCCAATACTTTGTTGATTTTTGATAAGGTGTTGAACAACGGTTTTGATGGTGGTCATTTTATCGCAGGTTTATCTTCGCACATCCGTAATCTATTGGTGAGCAAGGAGCCAAGTACCTTGAAGTTATTGGAAGTCAGTGAAAACGTGAAGAAAAGATATCTGGAACAATCACAATCCCTTTCCAGCGGTCTGTTGTTATCTGCCTTGAACATCGCAAACCAATGTGAGGTCAATTATCGCAGCAGTAAGAACCAAAGATTGCAGGTGGAGCTGTCCTTGCTGAAAATGTGCCATATTGCGAGTGCAATTCAACTAGGAGCAGAAGGTCTACCAGCATTAGCTGAATTAAAAAAAAAACTCCCTAACCCAGGTTTAAGCCCTGCTGTTGCAAATGGCTCTGGGCCAGCTGCAACGGAGAAAACTGCTTCTCAGGCTGCTCAAACCGCCGCTCAACCTGCGGCAATGCCAAAGCCTGCGCCAAGTACTCCGGTATCCAAGCCGGCAGCTGCAAGTTCAAATCCTGTTCCGGTAACTGATACTCCTAAACCTGCCGCTAAAGGCTGGGGCAATATCAAGACTTCTATTTCCGTACCTAACCTGAATACGATCTTTGACGATAAAAAGGCAGAAGGTGACGATGAAAATGAATTGGTAGAAGGTAATGAATTCTATGAAGTTACCCAGAACGGATTTTTGAGCAAGTGGAATGAGTTTGCTGAAATCCTTCGTAACGAGAGCAAGATTACCCTGTACACCATTATGACTTCGAATGCGCCAGTCCTGGAAGGGACGACCATCAAGGTGGAAGTTGAGAACATGGTGCAGATGGAAGAGCTTAAGTTAGGAAAGATCGACATGCTGAATTACCTAAGGGTGCAATTGCGAAACTTCTCCCTGGATATTGACGGGGTGATGGTAGAGAAGTCCAAAGAGCGCAAACCTTATACTTCACAGGAAAAATATCAGGCCATGGTTGCCAAAAACCCGATGCTTGATGAGTTGAGAAAAACATTTGATTTGGGTTTAAGCTAATCATTTTCTTTTCTACCTTTGTACGAATTATTTTTCAGGCTGTTAAGGCCTTTATCCATAATAAAAACACATGCAAAATTTTCAACGTAGGGACAGGTCCGAAAAGCGTGAGACAAATCAGATGGTATTTGGGATCCGTGCTGTCATGGAAGCCATTGATAGTGGAAAAGAAATAGAATCCTTATTTGTTCAACGTGGTCTGTCGGGACCTTTGTTTGCTGAATTCAAAGCTTTAGTAAAAGAGCAGAATGTAGCATTCCAACAGGTACCTATTGAAAAATTAAATAGAATTACGCGCAAGAACCATCAAGGTGTCATCGCCGTGATCTCTCCGATTACGTATCAGGACATTGAAGACCTATTGCCAACGATCTATGAAAAAGGGGAGACTCCTCTGTTGTTGATGTTGGATGGGGTTACCGATGTCAGGAATATGGGAGCGATAGCACGTACAGCGGAATGTGCTGGTGTGCATGCGATCATTGTTCCTAAAAAGGGTTCTGCGGAAATCAACCCTGATGCGATCAAAACTTCAGCCGGTGCTCTTTATAAGATTCCGGTGTGTAGACAGGATTCGCTAGGCCGTGTTGCAAAATTCTTGATTGATTCAGGAGTTCAATTGGTCGTGAGTACAGAAAAAACCAAGGAATCAATCTACGATGTGGATTATACTACGCCAAGCTGTATCATCATGGGTGCAGAGGATGTTGGTGTATCGGATGATTTGATCCGTATATCGGATAAATTAGCTAAGATCCCAATGTTCGGCGAGATTGAATCCCTGAATGTTTCGGTTTCAGCTGCCGTTGTAATTTATGAAGCGGTTAGACAGCGCAATATCTCCTAACCTTGGTGGATAGACTTAAAAAATCTGTAGCTAGGCATTTTAGGGTTTATCGGTATGTGATGTACCGTGAGACCTTGGTGGATTTCAGGGAACATTTCTGGTCCTTTCTGGGTGCCTTTATTGGAATAGGGCTGATTGCTTTTATACAGTCGCTTCACTTTCCTCCTTTAGAAAATGTATTCTTAATAGGCTCCTTTGGAGCCTCTGCTGTTTTAGTTTATGGCGCTATCCAGAGTCCCTTGGCGCAGCCTAGGAACTTGGTTGGTGGACATGTGGTTTCGGCCATCGTTGGGGTGACCATAGCAAAGGTACTGCCGGATGTGATCTGGTTGACAGCTCCTTTAGCTGTAGCTAGCTCTATTGTTGCGATGCAGTTCAGCAGGACCTTGCACCCGCCCGGTGGAGCAACGGCATTGATTGCAGTTAGTGGGGGAGCCAAAATCACGGAATTAGGCTATCTCTATGTCTTAGCGCCAGTCCTGTTGGGGACATTGATCTTGCTGTTGGTGGCATTGATATTTAACAATATCACCAAGAAAAGACATTATCCAGTCCGATATTCCCGATTGAGGAGATCAAGACGAAAGCAATTGAAGCAACGATTTGAAAGATTTAAGGCCAATATTTGAATATTGGTCTTTTTTATTTGCGATAATTGCATGTTTATGCGTTTTTTATTTTGAATATCAGAATAAACGAATAACTTTACGGCAATCTACCGAATGTCCAATGAAACACCTAACTATCCTAAATGGCCTGGCCATTTTTGCGCTTTCGCTTGGCAGTACATGTTATGTGCAGGCACAAAGCCCTTTAAAGATCGAGGAAGCCATCTTAAAGGATCAGAAAAACTTTTACTATGTTGATTTCAAGAAATATCCTAAGTCGTTGAACAATCTTCCGATCGGAGTTTTTGATTCCGGTACGGGTGGTTTGACCGTGTTGGATGCACTCGTAAATTTCGATGAACACAACAATCGCTCGAGATCGAAGGAAAAGGATGGCGTGCTTGATTTCAAGCAGGAGAATTTCATCTATTTGGCGGACCAGGCGAATATGCCTTATGGAAATTACCATTCCGCTGAAAAGGATGATCTTCTGGTTGAACATATCATCAAGGATTTTCAGTTCTTGCTTTCGAACAAATATTATCCTAACTATCAGGCTTCAAAATTCAACAGTGATAAGGAAAAGGTGAAGGCAATAGTGATTGCCTGCAATACAGCAACAGCATATGGGTATAAGGATGCTGAAGCCTTTATGAAAAAGACCAATCTTGATATTCCTGTGATCGGTGTAATCAATGCAGCTGCACGAGGAACGTTGGCACTGTTTGATAAAGATGAGTCGGGCTCTATAGCGGTATTTGCTACCGTGGGGACCATTGCATCTGGCGGATATGAACGAACGCTAAAAGAGCAGATCGCTCTTGCTGGCCATACTGGGGACTTGCAGATCTTTAATCAAGGTGGGCATGGCGTAGCTGAGGCCGTGGATGAAGAACCGGATTTCATAAAGACCAGTGCCAATGCACCGCGGGCCGATTATAGAGGACCTTCCTTAGATAACAAGGACTATAAGATCGACCGTACGCTCATGGATATCTATAATTTTAATTTTGATAAAAACCAGATGCTCTGTGATAGCAAGGATACAGAAGATTGCACGATGATGCAGATCAATTCTTCGGAAAACTATATCCGTTATCACTTGGTGAGTTTGCTGGAACAGATGCGTAAGACGGAAGGTGCTAAGCCATTGAAAGCGATGGTTTTAGGTTGTACGCATTATCCTTATCTGGTCAAGGAAATTAATCAGGTGTTAGGCGAGTTGAAGGAATATAAAGGGAATGATGGAGCGTATAAATACAAGGCTTTGATCGATAATGAAGTCCATATCATTGACCCATCTGTTTTTGTTGCCCGTGAATTATATGATGCCTTGGAAGAGCAGGAGCTGTTTAATTCCAAGGGGGATATGTTGAATAATTCGGAGTTTTATATCTCCGTTCCAAACCAAGATAATAAATCGGTTCAATTGGAGGGGGGAGAAGCTAGGTTTACCTACGACTATAAATATGGGAGGAAGGAAAATGAGATTCAGGAGTATGTGAAGGTTGTGCCTTTTGATCGAGGAAATATATCGGACATGACCTTGGAGAGGTTTAGGAACGTTATACCAAATACCTATGAGTTGATGCGTAACTTTTCAGAGGGCAATAGCAAGATGAAAGGACATGCTCAAGAGATCAGGATCAAGTAATAAAAAAATAAGCTCCAAATTTGGAGCTTATTTTTTATTTTCTAATATCTGTTTCTAGACTCTCTGTCTTTGCGTTTTCCGGAGAAATCACGGAAACCACCGCCAGATCCGCCTCTGTCGCCCCTGTCTCTACGACCAGAACCACCTCCGCGATATCCGCCTCTGTCTCCACCTCTATCACCTCTATCACCTCTGTCTCTACGGTCACCACCGCCGAAACCACCAGAACGACGTCTTCCGCCTCTGTCTGATGAAGGTCTGTCGCCAGAAACTTCGATTCTAACGTCTCTACCGTTAAAGTCTACACCCTTGAATCCTTGGAATACACTGTCTACGTCAGCATCAAGTACTTCGAAGAAAGTGAATACACCTTTAAGGTCTATTTTACCAACTGATTTACCTGAGATCTTACCTTTGTTACAGATGTAAGAAAGCATGTCTCCACGGCTGAACTCATCCACCGATCCCAAGTTGATAAACAAACGGGTATAACCTTTGGATCCAGTACGACGCTCACCTCTTTCACCACGTTCGCCTCTAGCTTCGCGGGCTTCCATGTTCAAGTCAGGAGCATCTTGGTAGTAGTTCAAGAATCTGTTGAATTCCAAAGAAGCGAATTTTTTGATTACTTCTTCTTTAGAAAGATCTTGCAAACTTTCCATGATCTGAGGTAAGAAAGCAGTGATCTGATCTTCATGTACTTCTACGTTGTGTACTTTGTCAACTAGAGATAGCAATTGTTTTTCACATACTTCAGTACCCTGAGGAACTTGTTTGCGGATAAATTCTTTTCCGATAATCTTTTCGATATGACGGATTTTGCTCATTTCTTTCACATTGATCAATGAGATCGAAATACCAGTTTTACCGGCACGAGCGGTACGACCAGAACGGTGCGTATAGTTTTCAGTTTCGTCTGGTAATGAATAGTTGATTACGTGTGTTACGTCGTTCACGTCGATACCACGAGCTGCAACGTCAGTAGCAATCAATAATTGCAAGTTGCGTTCGCGATAGCGTTTCATTACTTTATCACGTTGCTGTTGCGAAAGATCACCGTGCAGGGAGTCGGCGTTGTAGCCGTCTTTGATCAATGCTTCAGCGATTTCTTGCGTTTCAATTTTAGTACGGCAGAATACGATACCAAAGATTTCAGGGTAATAGTCGACGATACGTTTAAAAGCAGCGTATTTGTCTTTCGCCTTGATCATGAAGTATTGGTGCTCGATATTCTCGTTACCCGTATTCTTGGTTCCTACAGTCAACTCTTTCGGGTCGTTCATGTAGTTTTGGGCGATACGGCGCACTTCTTTAGGCATGGTTGCTGAGAACAACCAAGTTTTTTTGTCGTCAGGAGTTTCAGAAAGGATATTGTTAATGTCCTCTTGGAATCCCATGTTCAACATTTCGTCAGCTTCGTCGAGAACTACATAGCGAACATTGGAGAAGTCAATGGCATTACGGCCAATGATATCCAACATCCTACCTGGAGTGGCAACAACGATTTGAACACCACGACGAATCTGGCGTAATTGATCACCGATATTGGCACCGCCATAAACGGCAACCACATGTACGTTATCGATGTACTTGGCAAATTTTTCTAGGTCTCTTGCGATTTGCAAACATAGCTCACGCGTTGGACATAGAACCAATGCTTGAGGTTGTTTTGATGAAAAGTCTAGTTGTTCTAAAAGTGGAAGACCAAATGCCGCTGTCTTCCCTGTACCTGTTTGGGCTAATCCGACAAAATCGTCGTTACCAGTCAGTAATACAGGAATGGCTTTTTCCTGGATGGGAGAAGGTTTCTCGAAACCTAACTCAGTGATGGCATTAACAATCTCTTCACGGATTCCCAGTTCTAAAAATGGGTTCATGAAATAAAATATACAATAGGCACTATTGCCTAAGGCGGTGCAAAGGTAATTACAATAATTGATAAATCCTAATTTTCAATACTTTGTGGATTAAAAAATGTTTTATTTCCGATTTTCGGAATAGGTCCACAAATAGAATTGCTGTAATTTCTTTATCTACCTATTAAACAATGGTTTTTTATTAAGGTTTTGGTTTAATTATCGATACTTATAAAAGAAATTTGAGGATTTTGCTGGATGTAGCAAAAAAGTGATAAATGTATTGGGTTTAATTATTCTGTATTGATTGAATCCTGCCAATAATTATTCTGATAGTTCTTGTCTGGAACGAATGATTGCAAAGAAATAAGGTTAAATCATTGTAGTTTTTAATTTATTAGCGTCCTTGCTAATGAATTGTTAATGAATTGTAATCTATTTTAATTTTTTTGTAGGTTTGATTCTTTAATTATTCATCTAAATTTATGTGGTATAAAAAATCTATTACAAAATTAATTTCTGAAGCTGAACAGAGCGGCGAAGGTACCCTGAAACGGACCTTGTCCAGTTCTGGCCTGATTGCTTTGGGGATTGGAGCCATTATCGGTGCGGGACTATTCTCTTTGACAGGGATTGCTGCTGCTGACCATGCTGGTCCCGCGGTAATGATATCTTTTATTATTGCTGCGGTAGGCTGTGCATTTGCTGGGCTATGTTATGCGGAGTTTGCTTCCATGATTCCTGTTGCAGGAAGTGCCTACACCTATTCCTATGCAACCATGGGCGAGTTTATGGCTTGGATCATCGGTTGGGACCTTGTACTTGAATACGCTTTGGCTGCTGCTACCGTTGCGGTGAGCTGGTCGCAATATGTCAATGAGCTGTTCTTATTGATAGGGGTCCATCTCCCCCAGGAAGTGCTAGCAGGACCATTTGAAGGCGGGGTAATCAACTTGCCTGCCATTATCATCGTTTGTCTCTTGTCGCTGCTGCTGATGCGCGGAACGCAGGAGTCTTCCTTTGTCAATAACATCTTGGTTGTTTTGAAGGTGGCTGTTGTGATCTTGTTTATCGTATTGGGCTGGCAATTTATCGATCCTGCAAACCATACGCCATTGATCCCTACAAACGAAGGTGAGGAAATGGTGAAGACTGGGCAAATGGGATTCTGGGAGTTCTGGAATAGTGATTATCGGGGACACTATGGCTGGACAGGGATTCTACAGGCTGCAGGGGTTGTGTTCTTTGCATTTATTGGTTTTGATGCGGTAAGTACTGCTGCGCAGGAAGCGAAAGATCCTAAGAAAGGCATGCCTATTGGGATTATCGGTTCATTGATCGTTTGTACTATATTATATGTGCTGTTTGCTTATGTTATGACAGGTTTGGCACCTTACACTGTGTTCAGTGGTGATGCAAAACCCGTAGCGACGGCATTTGAAAAAACTGGCTATCATTTCTTGAATACGGCGATGATCGTGACGATCATTGCTGGATATACATCGGTGATCCTGGTGATGTTGTTGGGTCAGAGCCGCGTATTCTATTCGATGAGTAAGGATGGTCTGTTGCCTAAATTGTTCTCGGACCTTTCTAAACGTCAGACGCCTTGGAAAACAAACTTGATCTTTATGATCTTCGTAAGTTTGTTTGCTGGATTTGTGCCGGTTTCAGATCTAGGGCACATGGTAAGTATCGGAACATTATTTGCCTTTACATTAGTGTGTATCGGAGTGTTGGTGTTGCGTAAAACCAATCCGAAGCTTGAGCGTCCATTTAGGACACCTTTGGTGCCTTTGGTGCCAATATTAGGTATCTTGGTGTGTGTGCTGATGATGGCGGGTCTTCCGATCGAGAGCTGGGAGCGTTTAGGAATCTGGATGGCAATCGGTGTTGCATTCTATTTCTTGTACGGACATAAACATTCCAAGATCAGGAAAGAGAAAGAAGCAGAAGCTTCTGGAACTTCTGAATAAGGATAATCATATTTAATCATTGGGGTAGGGCACAGGCTTTCTACCCCTTTTTATTTTAACCATACATTAACTTATGGACACGATAAATAATGGGGATTTTTGCCAAATAATCGCTGGGACCCATAAAGGGAAATCGGGTAGGGTGAATGATCTGCATGTAAGCAAGACCGGACATCAAACCCTTACGGTGGAACAGGATTCGGGAGTACGCTTTAAGACACTTTTGAAAAATGTAGTCAAAGTGTTGGAAGGCTAATTCTCCTGTAGGAAAGAAAAGGCCTAGATAGGGCTAAAAATAAGAAGGACCTGCATCTGCAGGTCCTTCTTGGTTGTATGTTGTTTAGCTTAATGCAAGTTGTTCCTAGAATAAGGTAAATTCAACACGTCTGTTCAACTGACGTCCTTCTGGCGTACTGTTGGTAGCGATAGGTTGGTTAGGACCATAACCTGTAGCTTCGATACGTGATGCATTGGCACCTTTAGATACTAAGTAAGCTTTAACTGATTCTGCACGTTCTTTTGACAGACGTAAGTTCAATTGAAGTGAACCTGTGTTATCGGTGTGACCGGCAAGTTTTAAGCTGAAGTTTTTCTCGATCAATAAAGCTGCAACTCTATTCAATGATTCGTAAGATGAAGGGCGGATAGTAGCTTTGCTCAAGTCAAATTCCAAGTTTTTGATAGCTTCATCAACAACTTTTCTATCTTCTTCAGTCACTACGATTTTCTCAACCACTTTGGTCTCGTGTTTAGCTTCTGGAAGTGGACATCCTGAACCGTCAACTTTAGTTCCTGCAGGAGTATCTGGACATTTGTCAAATTTGTTAGCAACACCGTCGCCATCACTATCTTCTAAGCCAGCATTGATTTCATCCATGTTGGACTGTAATTTTTCATTTGCAGCAACCAAAGCATCACGCTCTGCTTTTAACTCATCATATCTTGCAGCCATTGTTGCCACAGGGTTTGAGTTTCCAAGGTAAGGTTTGCTTCCGTCACCCAATGCAACCTCTAGACCAGCATGCGCATAGGAGAACAGGTCGTTTTTGTATTGATCACCACGAACTCCATCAAAGTTTTGGTTTGCCCAGTTCAACTGGTAACCCAAGTCGATGTTGATTCCTTTCGCCACTGCGAATTTGAAACCAGCGTCAACTGGAACGAAAAGTTTTGTTTGAGATTCTGCAGTAGTTGAAGTTTCACCGATTTTCGTAGTGGTTTCGAAACTCATTGCACCTACACCGACAGCGAAGTAAGGTTTGATGATACTGTTGAAGAACCTCCAGTTTGTATTTGCCATAGTGAACTCACCAGATAGGGCTGCTGACCAAGGCATTTTAGTTTCAAACTCGGAAATTGCTGCGCCAGCAGTTTCATTGACACCGCCAACTTTACCGCCCATGTATTGAGCTTTAATTCCGAAAGATGGGGAGATTTGGTTCTTAACATACGCAGAGTAACCTACGTTGTGGTTTAATTTATCGAATCCAGCTCTGTTGAAGCCGAAAATGTTTGATTGATTAAGGACCCCTGCATTTACTCCGATCGACCAAGTTCTGTACTGGGTAGTTGGACCTAAAGTAGTCGTGCCTTCAACGGTAGCTGTGTTGGTTTGAGCGAAAGTAGCAGAAGAGATTAAAACAGCAGCAGCTAATGCGCTAACTTTTTTAAAGTAAAGTGTTTTCATAATATTATATGCTTTTATGCCAAAGGCATGGCAAATTTGTTGCCAAAACAACTTGTTTTGGCAACTCAGCCTAAAATATCATGATTTTGTAGTGAAAAACCTATAATTATGCCTTCAAAACCCTTGCAAAGAACGTTGGGATCTGGATGTTAAAAGCCATTTTCTTGATGACATTGGACTCCGTCAATTGCCTGAACACACTTTTCTTGCTTTTTGTCAAGATCAGGATGTCTGCCTGTTCATCCAATAGGACGGAAGTGATTGCCTGTGCAACAGTTTCCTTCTGGCGCATGAACAAGGTCTGCGGTTTGATGATATAGGAGATGTCAGAAATGCCTAGTTCGGTTTCGATTCTGTCGATCCAAACCTTAAAATCTGCATCAATATCTTTAATAGGCCTGTCGTTGGTGTTCACGTGGATCAATATCAGTCTGTAATCAGCTTTGAACAAAGGAGCTGCCTGTTGTAAAGCAGTAAGTTCAGCTTCCTTGAAATTACAAAGCAAGGCTATACTGTCCTTTTTAAAGACGGTAGAGGTTTCTGGAACCGCCAATACCGGTGTAGTGGTGTTTAATATGGTATCATAGGTGTTGCTGCCGATAAATACCGCATCTAACCCAGAAGCACCTTGAGTTCCCATGACAACGGCATCATAGGCAGTAGCGTTGGTTACGGCTTTGATTTCATCGTAAAGATTTCCATCCTTAAATATGCTATTCAGCTTCACATTAGGGAATTCTTGCTGATACTTGGCAAGGGTATCTACCATGTTTTGTTCAGCCTCAGGAACCCTTGGGTCGTTCAATGGAGTTTCGCCTTTCACATTGGCATAGGTGTTAGAATGTGAAGAGAACACGTGGATCAGATCAATTTCTTGTCCACCTTGTTGAGCGACTTGACAAGCGTAATGGATGGCATTGTCAGAATTCTCTGAGAAGTCAATAGGTATAAGTAGTTTGCTCATGCTGTATAGTTTTATTTATATTTTGTCGAAAAAAGCTGGTTTATCAAGTTCCAAAGCTAAGGCTTTAGAAACAGAACTTTTAAATAACCTTTCAAAGAATGTTTTTCTACTAGGTGTGATCAATATTATCTGTGGATTTACCTCGGCAATCACTTTGCTGACTACCTCAGGTACAGAATCCAATTCGATATCATCTTTATTGATAGGTTCAGCAATGGTATTTACTTGTTGAATGGAACCCATCTCGCGGATATTGAAGGCCCAGGAGTCTAGGTCGTCCTTGATGTTTTCGGGTTTTTGGCTTTCCTTGAACACATGGATCAAGGTCAAGTCTTGAGGTACCCCGATAATATCCTGGAATTCCTTTAGAGTATCCAATTCAGCAGCTTTAAAGTTAGTCAATAAGGAAACATGATTTATTCCGAATTGGAATGCTTGGTTCGGGATAACAACCACAGGGACCTCTGATTTTGAAGCCACAGCCACAGTTGTACTTCCGTAGTAAATGGATTTCAACTGGCTTTCGCCTGATGCACCCATCACGATCATGGCATATTTTCCAGATTGAGAAAGCTCAGTCAGTTTGTCTATGATCAAACCTCTGGAGCATTCAATGCTAATATGCAATGAAGGATATTTCCTGAGCAGCTTTGTCTGCAATTCTTGTATCTTCTCATCCGCCAAAAGACCTGTGCCATTGGTTTCTTCAGAAGCATTTTCTCCTACTGAGCTAGACGTGTAGCAATGTAATAGGTGGATGTTGTGTTCTTTTTCCTGTGCAAGTTGGCAGGCATAATCTGCCGCAAAGCCAGCATTTTCAGAAAAATCAGTAGGGACAATAATTGTCATCTTCATGAATTATTTTGTTGTGTGTTTTTACAGAGATAAATTTAGGAAAAATATGCGTCATATTAATAAAAATTGGCTTGAATGGCGAGTTTACTCGTCAAATTTGAGTAAGTTTGCAGCTAAAATTAGACACGAATTAAATGACTAGTAGAGATATACGTCAAGCCTTTTTAGATTTTTTCAAAAGTAAAGGACATCAAATTGTTCCTTCGGCACCAGTTGTAGTGAAGAACGACCCTACATTGATGTTTACCAATGCGGGGATGAACCAATTCAAAGAATTGTTTTTAGGAGAAGCTGTCGCCAAATTCCCAAGAGTGGCCGATACACAGCGTTGTCTACGTGTTTCCGGAAAACATAATGACCTTGAAGAGGTAGGGATTGATACCTATCACCATACCCTTTTTGAGATGCTTGGTAACTGGTCTTTTGGTGATTACTTTAAGAAAGAAGCAATCGAATGGGCTTGGGAGCTATTGACTGATGTGTTGAAATTAGACAAGGATCGCCTTTACGTGACGATTTTTGAGGGTGATGTTACTGAAGGCTTGCAACAGGATGAAGAAGCCTTTAACCTATGGAAGGCATTGATTCCGGAAGATCGTATCCTATTGGGTAACAAGAAGGATAATTTCTGGGAAATGGGTGATACAGGTCCTTGTGGTCCTTGTTCTGAAATCCATTACGATATGCGTTCGGATGAAGAGCGTGCTCAGGTGAAGGGTCAGGACTTGGTCAACATGGATGATCCACAGGTTATCGAGATCTGGAACCTGGTATTTATGCAGTTCAACAGGTTAAAAGATGGAAGCTTGGTTTCCCTGCCGGCAAAACATGTCGATACAGGGATGGGCTTTGAACGTTTGGTGCGTGCCATTCAAGGTAAATCATCCAACTATGATACGGATGTATTCCAGTCATTGATTCAATTTATCGCAAATAAATCGGGTATTGCCTACGGAGCCGATGAGAAGACGGATATCGCCATGCGCGTGCTGTCTGATCATATCAGGGCTGTAAGTTTTGCCATCGCTGATGGGCAGTTGCCGTCAAATAATAAAGCGGGTTATGTGATCCGCAGGATTTTGAGACGTGCTGTCCGTTATGCCTATACTTTCTTGCATTTCAAGACTCCTTTTATCCATGAGCTTGTTCCTGTATTGGCTGAGCAGTTCAAAGGAGTGTTCGATGAACTGTACCAACAGCAGGATTTTGTAGAAAAGGTGATCTTGGAGGAAGAGGTTTCCTTCTTGAGAACCTTGACCCAAGGGATCCAGCGTTTTGAAACCTATTCAGCAGACCATGAGGCCATAGACGGAGAATTCGCATTCGAACTGTTCGATACCTTTGGGTTCCCAATTGACCTGACCGAACTATTGGCTAGGGAGAAGGGCATGACCGTGGATATGCACGGGTTTCAACAGGCATTATTGGCCCAAAAGGAAAGATCTAGAGCTGCAACGGCTGTGGATACTGGAGATTGGGTCCTTGTAAATGATGAAGCGGAGAGTGAATTTGTAGGTTATGATAATTTAACGGCGACCACAGAGATCCTGAAATATAGAAAGGTTTCTAGCAAGGGTAAAGATCAATTTCAATTGGTGCTTTCTGAAACGCCATTCTATGCAGAAGGTGGTGGTCAGGTCGGTGATAAAGGCTATTTACGTTCTTTGGATAACAATGAAAAGGTTAGCATCCTGGATACGAAGAAAGAGAATGGACTTTTCATACACTTCGTCAACCAACTTCCTGCTGTCCTGAGCGGAGAGTTTGAAGCGGTTGTGGATGTGAAGAAAAGAAAGGATACCGAAGCTAATCACTCTGCTACTCACTTGTTGCATGCTGCTTTGAAGCAGGTATTGGGTGAACATGTGAACCAAAAAGGTTCGTTGGTATCTCCAGATGTGCTACGTTTTGACTTCTCGCACTTCGCGAAGTTGACCTACGAGGAGATCAAACAGATTGAGGACATCGTGAATGCGAAGATCCGCCAAGATGTACCTTTGAAGGAAGAGCGTAATGTTCCTTTCCAAAAAGCTATCGATTCGGGTGTTACAGCCCTATTCGGAGAGAAGTATGGAGATCATGTGCGTGTGATCACCTTTGATGATTCCTATTCTAAGGAGCTGTGTGGTGGTACGCACGTTGCGGCAACTGGACAGATCGGTTTCTTCAAGATCCTTTCGGAATCTGCGGTTGCGGCAGGAGTGAGAAGGATTGAAGCCATTACCGGTACCCGTTCGGAGCAAGTGATCCGTGAGCACTTTGAATTGCTTGATAACCTTAAGGAGCTATTGAACAACCCTAAGGACTTTGTTTCTGCTCTTTCAAAAACATTGGATGAGAACAATGCCTTGAAAAAGGAGATTGAGAACTACGTGAAAGAGAAGTCCCAAGGACTGAAAAATGATATCGAGAAGAAATTGGAAAAAGTTGGCGATATCAACTATGTCGCAACCATCGTAGACCTTCCAAGTGTGGATGCGGTGAAGACTTTGGCTTATACCCTGAAGGGGGCAATCAATAACCTTTATGCCGTATTGGGTGCCGTGATTGATGGTAAACCAAGCATCACGGTGATGATCTCTGATGACCTGGCAAAAGAAAAGGGATTGCATGCAGGTAACATCGTTCGCGATTTAGCTAAGGAAATCCAAGGTGGTGGCGGGGGCCAGCCTTTCTTTGCGACAGCAGGGGGTAAGGATGCTTCTGGATTGGAGAGAGCTATTTCAAAATCAAGAGAGTTTATTAAATAAGAAAAATGAAAAAGTTTGCAGTTTATTTTGGATTGGTGGGGATGTTATCCGCTGGTTTGTCTTCATGTTCAAATTCTGATACCATTCAGGTTGGCGGTGTGATCGAGAATCCAGGGAATGTGAAAGTTGTCAGCTTCTATGAAGGTGAACAGAAATTAGATTCAACATTTATTGCGGATGGCAACCGTTTCAAGTTTGAAAGACCGGCTACTCAAGAGAGGTTATTGACATTGGCCGTGGGCAATAATAGGTATCCAATTATCCTGGAACCTGGTAAGGCAGTGGAATTCAATGTCAATTTGCAGAATCCTGACCAGTACGAAGTGAAGGGTTCGGAGCTTTCTCAGAAGTTGAAAGACTTTGCCGTACAGAAGTCTAGGATTGATTTCGTTCGGGACTCCTTGCAACAGGCCTTTTCAAGTGCTACCAATGATTTAGATGCCAATGGTATCCAAAATCTACGTTCTGAGATGTTGATGAAGTTCGAACCTTTCTTTAAGAACTACATCGCTGAGGCGGTTTCATTTGCCCAAAAGAACAATGACTTGGCCGGTTTTTATGTGATGAGCACATTGGATCCCGAAATGGCCGAACCAGAATTGATTGCCTATGCCGATCAAATCAAGGCAGAGTTCCCAAACAATCGTTATGTGAATGAGTTCAAGACTGAGGTTGATAAACTTAGGAAGCTGGCTGTAGGTCAAGCCGCTCCCGAAATCTTGGCTTATACACCGGATAATAGAACCGTAAAGCTTTCAGACTATAAAGGCAAATATGTTTTGGTAGACTTCTGGGCGTCATGGTGCATGCCTTGCCGTGAGGAGAACCCTAACATCGTCAAACAATACAATAACTTCAAAGACCATAATTTTACTGTTTTAGGCGTGTCCTTGGATAACAATCCAGGCTCTTGGATGCGTGCAATACAGGACGATAAGTTAGAATGGACGAATATCTCAGACCTTCAGGCGTGGAGCTCTCCATTGATTATTGATTATTCCATCAAAGGTATCCCAGCATCTTACCTCTTAGATGAGCAGGGCGTTATCATTGCTAAGAATTTGAGGGGAAAGCAATTAGAAGATTTTTTAACGAAAACCTTAAAAAAATAAGAATCAATTGTTAAGTCTATTTTAAGGCTTAACAATTTCATAACTTTTGGGTAACTTTATTTTATAATTAAGTATATACCTTAGCAAAAAAACAGCTTATATGGCCAATAATCAAAAGATTCTTGTGGTTGATGATGAGTCCGACATTGTTGAACTCATTTCATACAATTTAACTAAGGAAGGTTACCAAGTATATACCGCTTCTAATGGGAAAGAAGCTATTAAAGTTGCCAAAGAGGTTTTTCCAGACCTTATTATCCTTGATGTCATGATGCCGGAGATGGATGGTATTGAAGCCTGTCGTTTGATGCGTTCGATGCCTGAGTTCAAACAGATCTTCATGGTATTCTTGACAGCTAGGAGTGAGGAGTATTCCGAAATCGCAGGTTTCCATGTAGGAGCTGACGATTATATTGCCAAGCCAATTAAGCCAAGGGCTTTAATGAGCCGTATCAATGCAATCTTAAGAAGAAATACTACAGAGGTTATTGATGATCAGGTAACTGATAAACTTGAGATCTCTGACCTCGTAATTGATAGGGATTCCTTCTTGGTATTCCGTGGGGATGAGAAATTTGTACTGGCGAAAAAAGAATTTGAACTGTTATACCTGTTAGCTTCAAAACCCAACAAAGTATTCACTAGGGAGCAGATCCTGAAAGCGATCTGGGAGGATTCCGTAGTCGTAACCAATAGGACGATCGACGTGCATATCCGAAAACTCCGAGAAAAGATTGGAGACAGCTATGTCACTACAGTCAAGGGGGTTGGCTACAAGTTTGAACTAGAATAAAGAAATTTTAATTACAAACCGGACCAGATTGGTTCGGTTTTTGTTTTTAAGAGCACGCAATCGTTTGCACTAATAAATTTTATATATTTACTCAATATTTTAAAACTTAAATTAAAACGAGAAAAACATATGTGTGGAATTGTCGGTTATACCGGAACGCGCCAAGCTTATCCCATTGTGATAGACGGCTTAAAGAAATTAGAATACAGAGGATACGATAGTGCTGGTATTGCACTTCAACAAGGAGATTCCTTAAAGGTTTACAAGAAAGCAGGTAAAGTTGCAGCGTTAGAAGAATTTGTTGGAGACCAATCCACAGCTGGCACTACAGGAATTGGTCATACCCGTTGGGCTACCCACGGCGAACCCTCAGACCGAAATGCTCACCCCCATGTTTCCAAATCTGGAAAACTTGCCATGATCCATAACGGAATCATCGAGAACTATGCCCAACTAAAAAACGAACTTACTAAAGAAGGATACGAATTTAAATCCGATACGGATTCCGAGGTCCTACTTAACTTCATTGAAGACATACAAGAAAAGAATGAATGTGGTCTTGAGGAGGCAATCCGCATTGCCCTAAAAAGGGTGACCGGTGCTTATGTGATCTTGTTGATCGCTGCAGACCAACCTGATACCATCATTGCTGCCCGTAAGGGAAGTCCATTGGTAATCGGTATAGGGAAGAATGAACATTTCTTGGGTTCTGATGCATCACCTATGTTGGCTTATACCAAAGAGGTGGTCTATATCAATGATTATGAGTTGGCCATCGTAAAGCCTGATGAACTGATCTTGAAAAATCTTGGTAATGAAATCATCACTCCATTTGTTCAGAAGCTGGATCTTGAATTGGCGGCTATTGAAAAAGGTGGTTATGATCACTTCATGTTAAAAGAGATATTTGAACAACCTACTACCATTGCTGATTCCTTAAGAGGTCGATTGATCTTGAATGAACATAGGATTATCCTGAGTGGGGTAGATGCCATCCAAGATAAGTTGGCGAATGCCCGCAGGATTATTATTGTGGCCTGTGGTACCAGCTGGCATGCCGGTCTGGTTGCAGAGTATGTAATCGAGGAATTATGCCGTGTGAACGTGGAGGTGGAATACGCTTCGGAATTTAGATACCGTAACCCGGTGATCAATTCAGATGATGTGATCATCGCAATCTCGCAGAGTGGTGAAACGGCTGATACCTTGGTAGCCCTAGAACGTGCTAAAGAACAAGGAGCAACCATCTTCGGTATTGTTAACGTTGTTGGTTCTTCCATTGCTCGCATTTCCCATGCTGGTTGTTATACCCATGCAGGTCCAGAGATCGGTGTAGCCAGTACAAAGGCCTATACAGCACAGCTTGCCGTGTTGATGTTGTTTGCATTGAAATTGGCAAAAGCTAGGGGAACTATCTCTGACGAGCGTTTTGATGAGCTTTGTCAAGAATTGCACGATGTTCCAGAGAAAGTTCAATGGGTATTGGAAAATGAGGTTGACAATATCAAAGCTATCGCTTACAAATACAAAGATGCTCGCGATGTACTTTATTTAGGACGTGGATATAATTTCCCAACGGCTCTAGAAGGTGCATTAAAGTTGAAGGAGATTTCCTATATCCACGCAGAAGGTTATCCAGCTGCGGAGATGAAACATGGTCCAATTGCCTTGGTTGATGAGGAATTACCAGTAGTTTTCATTGCAAGTAAGGATGCTTACCATGAGAAGATCGTAAGTAATATCCAAGAAATTAAAGCTAGAAAAGGGATGGTGATCTCCGTAATGACGGAAGGAGATGAAGTTACTCCGACCATTTCAAATGATGTCATGGTTGTTCCAGAGGCTGATGAAGTTATTGCTCCTTTATTGACGGTGGTTCCATTGCAACTGTTGTCGTACTATATCGGAGTGTACCGTGGTTTAGATGTTGATAAACCAAGGAACTTAGCTAAATCAGTAACTGTGGAATAATATCATGGGATACATAATAAAGATACCATTAAATCGGATTGGGTATGATTTCATACCCGCCGATTATCTACCAAAGGGAAAAGACGAGTACTACCTTCGTTTTGAACAAAACAAATCCAACAAGCAATATAGAAATCTGACCGAGGAAGAGATCCGCATCCTCGAGCTCAATCATAATGAATCTACCGATTGGAATGATGTGCTCGTTACGGATAAATTTCTTCCGAAACAGATCAAAAGATCCAAGTTCTTTGGTTTGGTCAGGATCGGCGATATGGAAGAGGTCTACCTGGAATATCGCGATATCCGCTTGCCGGTCGGGATCTATAATTCCCAGATCATTTCATGTGATCTAGGGGACTGTGTGGCCCTGCATCAGGTCCGTTATATTGCCCATTTCATCGTTGGGAACGAGGTTATCTTGCTCAATGTAAATGAAATGGAGACCAGCTCGAATGCAAAATTCGGGAATGGAATCTTAAAGGTCGGTGACCCGGACAAAAGCAGGATCTTTTTGGAGCTTTGCAATGAGAATGGTG
Source organism: Sphingobacterium sp. NPDC055431 (assembly GCF_053644255.1). Taxonomy (NCBI): domain Bacteria; kingdom Pseudomonadati; phylum Bacteroidota; class Sphingobacteriia; order Sphingobacteriales; family Sphingobacteriaceae; genus Sphingobacterium; species Sphingobacterium sp. NPDC055431. The sequence goes on along the minus strand of NZ_JBSHLH010000022.1, from coordinate 16,393 downwards.
GCCGTTCGGTTCTTCCATTTGATGGCATGCAAGCTGCCGATGTCTATCTATGGACACGCAACAGACAAGATAAAGAGTTACAGCAACGCTTTTTTGATATCACCAATGAAAAATTCAACGATATCAGAGGCTACTATAGTGAAATCGGTGATCGTACCGTAATCAAGAATTCCCATACCTTCAAAAACGTTAAGATCGGTTCAGATGCCTATATCAAAGGAATCTCTAAACTGAAAAACGTAACGATCAATTCCACCGCTGAGGCCTATACCCAGATTGGTGAGGGTTGTGAGCTGGTCAACGGGATCATTGGCTATGGCTGTAGGGTATTCTATGGCGTGAAGGCAGTACGTTTTATCCTATCATCCTATTCGCAGCTGAAATATGGCGCCAGATTGATCAACTCTTTCTTGGGCGACAACTCTACCATTTCCTGTTGTGAGGTCCTTAATTCGCTTATTTTCCCTGCGCATGAGCAGCACCATAACAATTCGTTCTTGTGTGCAGCCTTGATCAAAGGTCAGAGTAACATGGCGGCGGGAGCAACTGTGGGATCCAACCATAATTCAAGAGGTGCAGATGGCGAGATTATCGCAGGTCGTGGCTTTTGGCCTGGGCTGTGTGTGAGCTTAAAGCACAATTCCAGGTTTGCATCTTATACCCTGATCGTAAAAGGCGATTTCTTGCATGAACTGGATATCAAATTCCCGTTTTCTTTAGTGAGCAATGATGTTACCCATGATCGCTTGATCATCGTTCCGGGCTATTGGTTTATGTACAATATGTATGCATTGATGCGTAACACCAATAAATTCATCAGTCGGGATAAACGTTCCTTCAAGAACCAATATTTCGAATATGATATCTTGGCGCCAGATACGGTGAATGAGATATTTACAGGAATCAAGGAAATTGAACAAGCTGTCAGTAAATCCTTGAATACCGATAATCCTGCAGCATGGTTGAACAATAATGAAAAGGCTGTCGATGAAATCTTCCTAGACAATGCGGAATTCTCTAAGCGCAAGGTTGTGTTGCTGAAACCAAAGGAAGCCTATCAATTATTCAAGAAATTAGCTCGATATTATGCGGTCTGCCAGGTTTTGGAGCATGTTGACCCGATGGATTTCAACAAAACTATCCAAGCCTTGGTCAACGCAGGATTGAAAAGAGAGGAATTTGAGAACGTCGGTAGCCAATTGGTTCCAGTAAGTAAATTGGACCAGCTGCTACAGGACTTAAAAGACAAGAAAATCAACTCTTGGGATGAAATGCATAAAAACTACCATCACTTGAGTGATGCTTATATCCAAGATAAATTAAAGCATAGTTTAGCTTCCTTACAAGAGGTTACCGAAACAGATACAGCTGAATGGAACGCTGATTTCTGGAACAAGCTATTTGATGAGGCCTTGGAAACCAAGAAATGGATCTGTGATGAAATCTATAATTCCAGAAGCAAGGATTACCACAATCCTTTCCGCTTGATGGTTTATGAGAACGAGGAAGAGATGAATGAGGTGGTCGGTCGATTGGAAGACAATAGTTTTATCAATCAGCAAAGTGCCGAATTCGAGGGATTCCAAAACAAAGTCCAAGAATTTAAAGCGCAATTCTAACGTAAAGCATAAAAAGGGAAAGGACCGAAAAACATTCGGTCCTTTCCCTTTTCTATTTTATTTTCTATAATTCTTTAATCTTGATGCTCCTGAACGCTACGGCGTCCCCATGGTCTTGCAAAAGGATATGGCCTTGTTCCGCCTCGCCGAATTTCTCCCAGTCCTTGTACTTACTGCCAGCCACCAACTTCCTGAAATCTTCCGAACCTCTTACAAATTCCAACATCTTGAAGCCATTTAGGTAATAGGTGACATGATTATCCGGCGTAACCACGATTCTGCCGCGGTTCCATTCCCCAATTGGTTTTCTAGGTCTTGGATTGCGATCCGAAGTGATCAAGTCATACAAGGAAGCCAAGGTACGATTGCCATCTTTTCCTAATTTAGCATCGGGGTGAAGTTCATCATCCAAGATCTGATATTCTGGACCGATAGCAGATCCAGCTGTCTTTTCATCCAGGGTCACAAAGTATTTCACACCCGAATTAGCTCCGGGAGTCAGTTTAAAATCAAAGGAAAGGTCAAAAGCCTTGTACTGTTTATCAGTAACGATGTCGCCACCGTTGGTCGATTCCGCACCATCCGATTTCTGTACTTCAATCAAACCGTTTTCGATCTTCCAACCTTTTTCAGGGAACTTATCGCCACGAGCGCTATGCCAGCCTTGGCTGTCCTTGCCATTAAAGAGCAAGCTATATCCGGCTGCCTTTTCGGCTTCCGAAAGATCATTGGCACGGGTGTTAACCACATAAACATCCTTAGGAAATTCTTGGGGCTTCAGGTCTTTGGTCTGAATACGGATATTCTTAAAATAAACCTTCTTACCATCCAATGAATCTGGGATCGCATGGACCTGCAGTGCTATAAATCCAGCATCATCCAAGCTATCTACCACAAAAGCTGCTGGCACACCGTTCACCCAAGTTCTGGTTTCATTGCCGATGGCCTCGATCCGGTAGTGGTTGAATTCATTTGGCTTAAATGCCGTTTTCGCATTCGGGTTTAGGTCCAATGGGTAAAGCCATTCCCTCCGGCCTTCATCGTAGATTCCTCCGGTCCATGCTCTAGCAGTTGGATCAATGTCCATTTGGCGACCATAGACCCTTCCAGCACCATTGTTGGCAGTTGAATCAAAATGGCTTCGGGTCTGAACACCTGAGTTGGTGGTGCTTCCCTCCAGTTTGACATCCAGTTCCAATATAAAATCGCCATATTCCTTATCCGTTACCAAAAAGGAATTTGGCAAACCTTTCGTCATTACCCCAACGATAGCATCATCTTCAACATGATAATCTGCCTTTCCAGCCAAAGGTTTCCAGCCAGTCAGGTCCTTACCATTGAACAGATTTTCCCAGCCATCCGCATTTTTGTTCGCTTGTTGGCAGGAAATAGTCAATGAACCCAATAGAAGAAGTCCGAATGTGCCTTTAAAAACAGATCTCAAATAGGTATTTCTCATCATAATATGTCTTTATTGTAACAGGTTTATGGATTAATGTCCAATAAGGTGACTGAAATTAGGAATTTTTTTTAATTTTAAGCTAATCATACATGTAACATTCGTAAACCTAAACATATTACAGATGAATCATTATTTTTCGAGAAGAAGTTTTTTAAAGAAATCCATTATTGCGGGTGGAGCCTTGACGATGGCAAGCAGTCCATTGGGAAATATCTTGATGGCCAAGCCAAATGAAAGGGTGAACCTAGCGGCGATTGGGATTGGGAATAGAGGTGGAGAAATCCTGATGGATCTATATAAAACGGGTTTATGTAATATTGTTGCGCTATGTGATGTGGATATGGGGGCTAAGCATACGGAAGCTGCCATCAAGCAATTTCCAGATGTTCCACGTTTTCAGGACTTCCGCCAAATGTTCGATAAGATGGGTAATCAGATCGATGCGGTGACGGTCGGAGTTCCAGATTTTTCCCATTTCCCGATTACCATGATGGCGCTTGACCTGGGGAAACATGTCTATGTAGAGAAACCTATGGCGCGCACCTTTTTAGAGGTAGAGCTGATGATGGAAAAAGCTAAGAAGAACCCAAAATTGGCGACCCAGATGGGTAACCAAGGCCATTCCGATGCCAATTACTTCCAGTATAAGGCATGGACCGAGGCGGGGATCATCAAAGATGTGACCCAGATCGTCGGTCATATGAATATGCCGCGCAGATGGCATGGATGGGATGTCAATATCAAGAATTTCCCACCTGCAGAACCCATTCCTAGCACAATCGATTGGGATCTTTGGCAGATGCAGACCATCGGTCATAATTACAACAAAGACTTTATCAATGGGCAATGGCGTTGCTGGTTCGATTTCGGAATGGGAGCCTTAGGCGATTGGGGTGCACATATCCTCGATACTTCCCATGAATTCCTGAAATTGGGCCTTCCGACAGAGGTAGGAGCCGAGATGCTAGAAGGGCATAATTCCTTCTTCTTCCCGATGTCATCCACCTTGAAATTCAGCTTCCCTAAGCGCAAGGGCATGCCAGCCTTGGATATCATGTGGTATGATGGTATCAATAACCTGCCTCCAATTCCAGAAGGATATGGCGTATCGGGACTGGATCCGAATATTCCGCCACCAAGCACCGGTAACCTGGAGCCAGCTAAATTAAACCCGGGTAAGATCATTTATGGAAAAGACCTGACCTTTAAGGGCGGTTCACATGGCAGTACACTATCTATCATTCCAGAACAGAAGGCAAAAGATATCGCGAATAAACTTCCAGAAGTTCCGGCATCACCTTCCAATCACTTTGCAAACTTCCTGAAGGCCTGTAAAGGGGAGGAGAAGACGCGTTCACCGTTCGAAATTGCAGGTCCATTGAGCCAAGTTTTCTGCCTTGGCGTGATCGCGCAGCGCTTGAACGGAAAATTTAAGTTCGATCCTGTCAAAAAAGAGATTACAAATGATAAATTTGCAAATGCACTCTTGATCGGACCTCCGCCTAGGACCGGGTTCGAACAATACTATAAAGTTTAAAATAATAATCAATCAAATACATTAAAGATGATCAAACAATTTGCTTACGGTTTAGCTTTCACCAGTATTCTTGGATTAGGCTTGACTTCGTGCCAAAACGGTACCCAAGATAAAGCAGACAATCAAGACAAAAAAGAAGAAGTGGAACACAACCCTGCATCTCAAACTATCCCAGAAGAATCAAAGGACCTATTAGGTCGTTGGGATTTGAACGTTGACAAGAATGGTACACAGGTGCCTTCCTGGATTGAAATCAAATTATCTGGATTCACTACTTTGGTAGGGTACTGGGTAGGAGATAGCGGCAGTAGCAGACCCATCTCCCATATCAAGCTTCAAGATGGAAAGTTTTCTTTCGCTATCCCACCACAATGGGAAGGTGGCAATGGGGATATCTCGATTGAAGGTGAATTGGCAGGTGCTGAAATCAAAGGTACCATCAGCAACAATAATGGTGAGAAATATACTTTCACTGGTACAAAAGCGCCTTACCTGAACCGTACTGCTGAACCAACTTGGGGAAAGCCGGTAGAATTGTTCAATGGAAAGGACCTGACAGGTTGGAAACCATCAAACGACAAGAACAAATGGGTCGTTAAAGATGGTATCTTGACCAATGAAGATGCCGGTGCTAACCTGATCACTGAAAAATCTTTCGAGGACTTTAAATTAAACCTGGAGTTCAAGTATCCTGAAGGCAGTAACTCTGGTGTTTACCTTAGAGGTCGTTACGAAGTTCAGATCGAAGACTCACCAAAAGATAGACATCCCGGCAACCTTTATTTCGGTGCTATCTACGGATTCTTGACGCCGAATGCAATGGTTACCAATGGTCCTAATGAATGGAACAATATGGAGATCACGCTAGTTGGTCGTTTGGTATCAGTGGCTATCAACGGTAAAACGGTGATCGACAAACAGGAAATCCCTGGAATTACCGGTGGTGCACTTGATTCAAAAGAAGGCGAACCAGGACCACTTTATATACAAGGTGACCACGGCCCGATTGAATTTAGAAAAATTACGATTACGGAGGCTGGGAAGTAGTATTTAGTATTTAGTACTTAGTATTTAGACTTGATGGGTCTCTATTAAAGCTAAAGAAAAATGGTATTTAGACCTATGTCTGTTACATAGTCTGAAAATATAATAATGAAGGAGCTTGCTAGCAATGGCAGGCTCCTTTTTTGATTTATAGTTCTTGGATAGAATTTTGGCTGAAAAATTTTTGAATTCGGGGAGATTTTGGGATTATTTATGGGGTCTTATTCGAGACTCATTCGAGGCATATTCGGAAAATTCCAGCCTGGCTAAAATTTTATTCAGGTCATATTCGAATGATCCTCGAACCATTCTCGAAGATGCCTCGAATGAAGTCCATTAATATACTTGGAAATTATCGGTTTTGTTGGATAGAATTATTCACTTCCAAATTGATTTGTCCAAACAGTATTTTGTATCTTTTGTTGTTTAGTTAGGTGCTGGTAAATCTTGCAACAAATTTAAATGATGATGAAAACTTTACCCTTATATATCCTATTAGCTGTTTCCTTTATTTTCAATGCTATGGCCCAAAAACAAGATCCTAATCTGCAGGTTGTCGCTTCCTTTGGGAAGTCCCAGCCCATCGGTGTCTCTGTTTCTTCTGATAACCGAGTATTTGTTTCATTTCCACATAAGGATCCCTATCTATTTGGATTGACCGAGATCGTCAATGGCGAGCGCAAAGCCTTTCCAAATGAAGCCTGGAATGCCGTGGAAGGCGACTATAAGGAGCATTTTGTCAATGTGCAGGATATCTATGTGGATACCGATGATCAACTGTGGGTATTGGATTCCAAACCGGCTCCATCAGGTTCCATCTTTGGAAAAGAGGGGGGAAGCGATAAGAAAGAAGGACAGTTCAAGCTGGTCCAGATAGATTTGAAGAGCAATCAGGTAAAGCAAGTATTTACGTTTGAAGATTTGGACAAGAGCAAATCGGGCTTAAATGATGTTCGTGTTGATACAGATAAAAAATTGGCTTACCTATCCGACCCTGGTCAGGCATCTGTAATCGTTCTAGATCTCCAGACCGGGAAAAGTAGAAAGCTCTTGAGCAATAGTAGCTTTACCTTGGCAAAACCAGATGTGGTTCTAGCTTATCATGGAAAGGAGATGCGGGATAAGGATGGTAATCCATTCAGATCAAATGTCAATGGTATTGCACTGACCAAGGACAATAAGTGGTTTTATTTTAAACCGATCAATGCGATGAACCTGTATAGGATTGAAACCAAGTACCTGGTCGATGCAAATCTGACTGATGAAGCCCTAAAATCCAAGGTAGAAGACATGGGTGAAGTCGGGATTACGCATGGCCTTGTCGCTGATCAGGAAGGAAACATCTATCTGACGACTTCCCTTGATTATTCGATTCGTCGGTTGACTCCAGAAGGTAAATTGGAAATCGTGGTTCAAGATCCGCGATTGCTTTGGCCGGATTCCCTAGGTGTTGGTTCGGATGGATACCTGTATTTTTCTTGTGCACAAATGCAGTTGTTGTCCCAATGGAATGATGGGAAAGACTTGGTACAATATCCTTATGAGGTCTATCGGGTGAAGGTCTTATAGCCCGATTACCACCACTACAATATCTTCATTGGCATAGGAGGGATGGAAATGACTGATGGCATTGGATTGCTTGTAGATCTTTAATTCCTCGTAAACCGCGTTTTTAAGGGCTCCTTTGCCTTTTCCATGGATAAACTTGATTTCCGGATATCCCCAATAAATCGCAGCGTCTAACTGTTCCCTAAGGTAATCTATCGTTTCTGCCAATAGTTCATCCAGTTCATAACTGTCCAAATCGGCCAAGAATGCTTCGGCATGCAGGTCGACAGTTTTGGGGGGCTTGGATAGGGACATTAAAGAGTATTTAGTATTTAGTATTTAGACATGAGATGTGAGATATGAGATATGAGAAATGTCCATCCCTAATTAGAGTTGACCGTTTTAATACTTATCACTTATTTCTTATCTCTTATTTCTTATGGGGCAAAGTTAAGGATTAATTGATGGATCTGCCGATTAAACTTGGTAACATGGCTTTGGCTTCGTCGATTTTTTGTTCTTGAAGGAGTGCTATGTAGGGTTCCAGTTTTTTGTAGGTGGCAGAGTTGGGTGAAAAATCCTTGAGGTAGCTGTATGCTTCCTGGAAGTAGGGGGAGATCTGCTGACTTTCGATGGCCGGGGTATTGTCCATCCCGATGGTTAGCGTCGTGAAGTATTTCTCGTATTCTTTCTGTGCTTTTTCGCCTGCGATGGAACCCTTAGTTTTATTGGCAAAGTCTTCATACCAAACGGTTCGTTGTACCAATGACTGGAAAGGGATCGCAATGGCCGCATCGTCTGCATAGCCTTCCATATTATCACGGCCGATCTGTTGCAATAAGATTTCTAGGTCAGAAGTGATATAAGGGTAGAAGTTTTCCTGGAAATAGATCGGGTTAGCTTCTAGGTCGAACATCCCTTCTGTTTCGCGGACACGGAATCCGTTGCGGTTGATCTTGTCGTACGCTTGTTCCAGGTCACTTGGGACGGCCGCTTTGCCGCCATCGAATTCAATGTTGACCAATGGGCGGTAGTTTGTTTCATCATCAAAAGCCGAGCGGTGCGCATACATGGATACCTTGTCGATATAGTCCATGATCAGGGCTACCCCTTTATCATTTTCTGGGCTTTCCTTCTTTTCAAAAAGTTCCTTGAATTTAGAGGTTGCTTTTCCCACGCTTTCAATGTCTGTGGAGTCGAGAGCCAAGATATAATCCTCCAAGGCCTCCGCTTTTGTCAGGTTGTATTCTTCGGGATTCTCCACCGTGGTACTGTCGGAGTTTTGTTGTTCCTTATTGTTGGAGACACAGGCCGTCAGGCATAGGGAGAAGATCAAGCAATTTCTAAAAATTTTTGTCATAATTTTTTTGATAATTATGTGTGATGGAAGATGAATTCCACCCCAAATATCGTATTTAAATCCTATTTATAAGTATAAACGTTCAAATGGGGGATAATGTGTCGAGGAATTTTTATTTTATTGGCATAATAATCAATTGGTTAATTTAATGTTGCTTTTATCATTTGGAAGATTGTGGGGAAAGATTGTATATTTGTGCCACACAAGAAAAAAGGTGATACCTTCTCGGGGTGTAGCGTAGCCCGGTATCGCGCCACATTTGGGATGTGGAGGTCGTAGGTTCGAATCCTGCCACCCCGACTAAAAAAAGCTCGACTTAGGTCGGGCTTTTTTTGTGTCCGGGTGTGGCAGATTCGAACCGTGGTTCGATCCGAAGGAGCTTCAGGGGAGTGTTTGGGGTGTGCGGGGCTGAAGCCATCCTGCCACCGTTGCGGAGTATTTAGTAGAGAGTAATTAGTATTAAGTATTAAGTATTTAGAGCCTTTCTGCGGTGCTAGTTAAGTCGATAACAGGATTTACGCTCGACTTAGGTCGAGCTTTTTTATGTCCGAGTGTGGCAAATTCGAACCGGGGGTTCGATCCTTGGGGAAGTATTAAGTATTTATATCCATGCATTTCTTTCCAAAATATCGTTACGTATTCCTTTTAAGATTTTATTGTACTAGCAGCTTAACGTTGTAGGCGAATACTCTTTTCAAAAGAGATATAATTCTTTCGCTATCCATAATAATTGACTATGATATCGAGCAGATATACAGGAAAATATTATATTTAAGAACTTGATTAACGAAGTCGCTTAAAGAGACTATTTGGTGTAATAGTATTTCGTCAAAAAGGTAGTTAGCTGCAAGACTTTTCAAAATTCCCGCTTATTATATAGAATGAAAGAAACATTAATTATTAATCAAAAACTTAATAAAGAAACTTTATTTAATAATCTTGTCTAGTCAAATATTAAAATTAATGATTATGCAAAACTAATCTTTAATCATCCCGAATTTAAATACACAAATTCTGAAGATCAAATTAATATAGTACAATTAAAATTAAGTGATATAGGGCTTAAAAATGGTGGGAACTTTGAACAAGTTGAAAGAGCTATGAAATCAAATAATTTTGATTTTTGCCCTTTGGAATTTGCACCTTATATTAGGATGCATTTTCACTCACAAAAATCATCTAGAATAATTACTAAAAATCAACATCCACCTGATTCAATATTAATTTTTTCCAAACCATTAATTATTGATGATGATTTTCCAAAAGGCTTTTACATTAGAAATATAGAGAATACTCTTTGGTTAAGAGGCTATATTTGTTCAATGGATTATTATTGGGAATCAGGAACTGAAATAATTTTAAAGAAAAAGTCCTGCATATAACAAGGTATTGCCAACAGCAGGACTAAAGTGCTTCGACTGAGCATTTGTAAAAGGTTCAACTTTAGGATTTCTTTTGAACTTTTGTGCTAAAAATTCCACTTTCGCCAAGCCGTAAACCTAATGTGAAAGCCTTTCCACACACTCCAATGAAAATAATTTTAGAAACAGATCGTCTTTATTTGCGAGAACTTAATATTCAAGATTCCGAGGATTTCTATAACTTGAATCTAAATCCAAACGTTATAAGGTATACAGGAAATTCTGCATTTAAAAATATCGAAGAAGCAAAACAATTCTTATTAAATTATCAAGATTATGAATTGAATGGTTTTGGAAGATGGGCGGTAATTGAAAAGGAAAACGAAGAATTTTTAGGCTGGTGCGGTCTTAAATATGATAAGGGAAATAACGAAACAGATATTGGCTTTAGATTTTTTGAAGAAAAGTGGAACAAAGGTTATGCTACAGAAAGTGCAAAAGCTTGTGTTGAATATGGATTTGAAAAACTGAATCTAATAACAATCATAGGAAGAACCATGAAAAATAATATTGCGTCGATAAAAGTATTAGAAAAAATAGGTTTACAATTCGTAAATGAATTTGATTTTGATGAAGCCAATATTGGATTAATCTATAAAATTGAAAATAATAAGGCATTCCCATAACATCGGTTTGCGAAATGGCGCGTTAAGGGAAATATAGAAGGATTGTGCAAATTTATCCGTAACAGCCTTTTATGTTTCCTTTTTTTATATTGGTAAATATAAAAAAGCTGTTGCTCAAGTTAGTGCAAATTGAAAGTTCGCGCTTTTTATCTGCCACTCTCGCAAATCCGCGGCTCGTTAGTTCTCAAGCTAAACGACACTAACAATGACTAGAGGAATTATACTTACGGGACTAATGGGATAAATCTTAAACTTGTTTGGCTGTTCAGGACAGATAAAGAAAGATGCCGGAAAATTGTCAAAAGAAATGCTGGAACCAATTGCCAATTCAATTGAAGCTTTTAAAAACAGACCAGTTCAATAATAATTTATTATCAGCTTTCTCAAGTTATCTACTCTCTCGTTTGAAGAGAAGAATCTGTACGTCCACACTAAATTTCATCATCTATACCTGCATACATAAATAAAGTTTATCACCTAAAAGTGTAGATAAGATAAAATATTCTTTTAGGTAATTAAATTAATTAAAAATAATATTACCTTTGCGCCTCTTGTAAAAATAGATACAATGGAGATAATGGACAATGGAAAGCAGGAGTGCTTTTTAAAAATAGAGAATAAAAAAAGGATATAGTTTGATGAAAAATTACATAACAATAGTTGTGTTGCTGTTTTCTATAACGGTTAGCAGTGCACAGGATAGGCTGGTAAAGCCATTGAATCGGATCAATTTAGGGGTTTTTCCAACTGGAATAAACTATTCGCGAGAAATACAAATAGCTAAGAGATCGACAGTGGAGGGTTCTGCCGGAATATCTTTAGCATATTATATAGATAATTTTGGCGTACAGTTTAGAACTGACCTGTCCGTTGATTACAAATTTTATTACAATATTGGAAGTAGGGAGAGAAAAGGTAAAAACACCGCTGGAAACAGCGGTTCTTTTGTAGGAGCAACCGCTTTTTCAGACCTTTTTCCCTTGAATAAATTAGAACTATCCAATAATAAAGGTTTCTTGTTTGGCGGAGCCATCTTTTGGGGAATACGTCAACAAATTAGAGATAGTGGTTTTCAAGTTAACTTTCTTGGAGGACCAGCTCTTGCAAAGAAAGAACCTACTAATCAAAACACTTCACTTTTTGTAAGGACAGGTATCTCTTACATTTTTTAAACTGAATAATATATAATTAATTGGTTTGTAATGTGATGTAAAATAGGGTAATAGGATTTTTTCTTCGTTACTTTTGAAGCGCAAAAGTAACCAAACCGACGAAGGGGCTCACGGATTCCAAAAAAACAATTCGAATCCGTAAAACGCTTCGGCCCAGTTAAGGTGGCTTTTCGCACGACCCATCGCACATGAAAAGAATGCCTTGTTGTCGGGAATATCTTCCTTCAAAATTCTCTTCTTTGATGGAGAATTTTTTGAAAGCATTCCAAGGCCAATCCCATCGCACAGGGCATCGGCATTCTTTCCATTTTTCCGCCACTGGAAATGAGCCATGGGCTAAAGGACTTCCTTCGGAAGAATGAATGTTCCTTGACTCACGAACATTGCAGAATCGCACCAATGAAAGAACCCTGGAAGGGCAGAATTATTTTAGAAATGTTAATTAACAAAACATCAGTTTTTCGCTATTTAAGGCTAACGTACCATGTTTGCTAAAATAATGGAACCCTCGATAGGGTTCTATATAAAAATTTCATGAGCCAAATTGTTTTCGTTGCCCGCAAGCTGTCATCACCTTCCGATAAATTGAGTTCAAATATTTAATTCTCAGCATGAACAAAAAAAATCTTTTCTTAATAACATGGTCAGTATTGGGGCTTGAAGGATGAATGCGGCTCTAATACCGATAAAATAAACCTTAAAATTATGATAAAGAGAACGAATTAGATTTTTGTAAAAAAATATATTTAAGCATTATTTTGTAGAGAATAAAAACTATCTTTATGTGATAAAAAATTAAATAATGAGAAAAATTGTAAAACTCGTCTTTTTGATACTTGTTGTAACATCTTGTAAGCAAGAGGTCATCCCAGAGAAGGGTCATCATGATCCCAATAGTTTTAAGGCATCATCTATTGGGAAAAAACTTGAAAATCCATATTCCTTGAAAAACATGAATATGGCATTTGTGAATCTATTAAAGAGTGAAGAAATTGACCGAACGGACTCTCTCGGAAATAACACTTGCAAAAACTGCAGTGGATATCCAATGTTGTTGAAGCCAACACACATATACGTGAAAATTTTGCCAAGGGATTCAGTACATTATGAGGAGTTAATACAAGATACTAATATTGTTGTGTTTGATCATCCACTTGATGTGGAGGTTAGTGAAGGCGAAAATGCTGTTATGGATAATATAGAAGGAAATGGACTAAAATACCTATATACAAAACTATCTTTAAATTCAAAGGCATTAACAGCTTTTGCCGATGCCGAAACTTTAGATTCCCTCTATATTCCTATAGAATCAGACATATCGGATATTGATTCATTTCCTTTAGATGATGAAGGTAATATAATTAAACATTCTGGAAAGAATATAAATTTTTACGATATTCTTGATGAGTCAATGCGAATAACGGGGCATTTGGATAATGTAATTAAAACGAAAAGACTTTTTGGATCTAGATGGTATCCAAGTGCAACGATTAAGGCTTTCGATAGTAAACTTAAGAGACAGTTGCCACTTCATGGTGCCAAGGTTAGGATTAGGCACTTTTTGCATTGGCAAACAAGATATACGAATACTGAGGGCTATGTAAGGTTTGGTAGGCATAGATACCCTGTAAACTATAGTGTAGTTTGGGAACATAATGGATGGACTATTCGTGACGGTTGGATATTGCAGGCATTTTATAATGGTCCCAGGTTAAAATCTCATTGGAATTTAGAGATCGATGGTGGTAAATCTGGTCATTATGCTGCAATTCATAGAGCCAGTATTAGAAGTTTTTATGGTAATAACCTAAATTTGCCAAGGCCTTCGCGTTTTAGAAAACAAAAGATCTGTTATATTGATAAAAAAGGTACTGGAGACTATTGGGGAAATGTTGGAATGGGAGTCCTTCCAGATATAAGAATCTACGGAAAAAAAAATATTAATGGACAAAGAAAGGACGACTTTAATGTAATGGCAACTACATTTCACGAACTGGGTCATGCTGCACATTTAGTTTATGTCGGGAAAGTCCATTTTTTTACAACAGGAAAAGCTGTTGTTGAAAGCTGGGCAAATGCTGTTGAGTGGGAATTGATTAAGAAAGAGTATTATGATCTCGGATTTCCTATTTATGATACGGATGAAAAATACGATGAATTAACAAATCAACTCATTTGGCCAAATGTTGATAAGTCTTTTCCTTACACACCTATCTTTTTGGATTTAATAGATGATTTAAACCAAAGGGTAGCCAGCAATAACTACAGTCTTCCTAACGATAATGTTAAAGGCTATACCATATTCCAACTGAGCAGACTTTTACCTAAGATTAAAAGGATGAGCCATCTCAGAGATGAGGTCAAAAAAATAAAGCCTAGGGGAGTGACAGATTCTCAAATAAATGATCTATTCAGCATATTTTTAAGTTATTAACGATGAAAAGAATTTTCCCTGTATTAATAATTGCTCTTTTAACCTCTTGTATAATTACAGAAACACCTTTTCCAAATCGATTTTACCGATATGCGAATAACACTGATCTTGATTTAGAATTAATAAGGTATGACATAAAGTATGGAAGAGATATGGAAAATAAATATATTTATCGCTACAAGATCAAAAAAAATGATTCTCTCTTAGTAGATGATAGCATAGAAAAAGATGCTAGAATTGATTCCATTAAAATTGTTTTTGAAGATGGTAAATTTCAAATGTTTAAACGTAGTGACCGTGACGTTTATCCAAAAAGATGGGAAAAAGGTCCTTTAAATGATTCCAGATATAGGCAAACTGAAAATATTGATATTAGAAAATATACAATAGATAATTCGATTTATAACTTATCAAATTAGAGGAGCTTCAGGGAAGTGTTGGGGGTTTGCGGGACTGAGCCAATCCTGCCAACGGTGGTGTAGTATATGGTAGAGAGTATTTAGTATAGAATATTTAATTTTTTTAGAGCTTTTCTGCTGTGCTAGTTAAGACGATAATAGGATTTTTTCTCTGTTAATGATGGAGCCCAAAAGTTCCAAACCGACAAAGGAGCTCACGGATACCAAAAACAAGTCGAATCCGTAAAACCTTTGGCTCATTTAAGGTGGCTTTTCGCACTGTCCTTCGCACATGAAAAGAATGCCTTGTTGTCGGGAATATCTTCCTTCAAAATTCTCCCCTTAGATGGAGAATTTTTTGAAAGCATTCCAAGGCCATTCCCATCGCTGGAGGCAACGGCATTCTTTCCATTTGTCCGCCAAGGAAATGAGCCGGAGGCTAAAGGACTTCCTTCGGAAGAATGAATGTTTGTTTGTAGGAAACCCCTGGAAGGGGTGAAATCTTTGTAGGAAAATTGGATTTCAAAACGGATAACCCACAGCGTGGGTGAAATATTTTTCTGAAAATCTCTACTGAATTCATTTCCAATTCTGAACGATCAGTGGAGAATCTGTACGTAAATGTCTCAACACTTCCTTGTTATTCTTGATCGAAGATCAAGGACCTGTTCGCCCATGATGTAGTTTTATGTATGGTTCTGATATCATTTTCTGAATGGCTCCAAGATTCTTCGTTCCTAGCAATGACATTTTGATGAAGTCTGTTTCTAGGTATTTAGACCCATATTTATTTTCCAGAAAAATCTCTCTTTTGGCGACCTACTGCCCTAGAAGGGCAGAATTATTTTAGATGAATGGTATCGAACAATATAGGGCTAATGCAAAAGCGATGTTCGATTATTCGAACATCGCTTTTGCACGAATTTCAGGCTAATGTGTCATTTATGCTAAAATAATGGAACCCCAAAAAGGGTTATATCTCTAAAATTAAAAAAAAATTGCCTTCCACTTTCCTGTCATCACCTTCGGATAAATTTTACCAAACTTTTACCTCTCAGCATGAAACAATAAAACCTTCCCTCAATGACGTAGCCGGTAAAGGGATTTCAAAGATTTGCGGCCCAAATACGGATAAAATAAACCTTAAACATATCGTAATATAGAACGGATAGTTTTTTTGTAGAAAACATTTAACCAATACTTTATACGAATGACATATCATAATTAGATAAAATTTATATTTTAGAGAAAATATTTGAAATGATTTCCTCATGTTTACCCTAACACCTTTTAAGCAAGAGATCCTCCCCGAGGAGGATCACCATGATCCCAATAGCAATAGGGCATTGTCTGTTGGGAAAGACAAGAAAATCCATTTCATAGACGGGGGCTGTGATAGATGCTCACATTAATGAACTTTTAATATATTTTTAATTGACTAACGATGAAAAATTTTTTTCCTATTTTAATTATCTTTCTTTTAACCTCCTGTATAATTATAGAAACACCTTTTCCAAATCGATTTTACCGATATGCGAATGACACTGATCTTGATTTAGAATTAATAAGGTATGACAGAAAGTATGGAAGAGATAAGGATAAAAAATATATTTATCGCTACAAAATCAATAAAAAGGATTCTCTCTTAGTAGATGATAGCTTAGAAAAAGATCCTATAATTGATTCCATTAAAATTGTTTTTGAAGATGGTAAATTTCAAATGTTTAAACGTAGTGACCGTGACGTTTATCCAAAAAGATGGGAAAAAGGTC